>NZ_DCRI01000093.1:0-83500 GCF_002324975.1 Acinetobacter sp. UBA1496
ACGTGTGGCTTATTACGTTCGAACTTAGCCTTAGCCATGAGATCTTCCTTTTTGAACTGCTCATGCAGGATCACTGCATGAGCGCTTGGTTTTTAACTATGAATTAGTTTGGGCTTATAGTAATCGAAAGATTACTCGTCGTCACCTTTTTTACCGCCAGACTGGAACTTAGAAATGATGCCGTCAGCCACGTTACGTGGAGTTTCAGCATATTTAGCAAATTCCATAGAGTAAGTCGCACGACCTTGAGACATAGAACGCATATGAGTTGCGTAACCAAACATCTCAGCAAGTGGAACTTCAGCTTTAATTGCTTTAGTACCACCAGGTAAATCGTCCATACCCTGAACCATACCACGACGACGGTTTAAGTCACCCATGATATCGCCCATGTAGTCTTCTGGAGTTTCTACTTCAACTTTCATGATAGGTTCAAGAAGAACAGGATCTGCTTTCATGAAACCGTCACGGAAGGCATAAGAACCAGCCATCTTGAACGATAATTCGTCAGAGTCGACATCATGGTAAGAACCGTCGAACAATGTCGCTTTGATGCCAACTACTGGATAACCAGCAAGGACACCATTCTTCATACGTTCTTGGATACCTTTGTCAACTGCACCGAAGAATTCTTTAGGTACCACACCACCTACAACTTCTTCAGCGAATTCGTATTCTTTACCAGCTTCAGGATCAAGCGGTTCTAAACGTACGTATACGTGACCAAATTTACCTTTACCACCAGTTTGACGTACGAACTTACCTTCTTGCTCAACAGTCTTTTTGATTGTTTCGCGGTAAGCAACCATTGGTTTACCAATGTTCGCTTCAACGTTGAATTCACGTTTCATACGGTCAACGATGATGTCAAGGTGAAGCTCACCCATACCAGCAATAATTGTTTGACCAGATTCTTCGTCAGTACGAACGCGGAATGATGGGTCTTCCTTAGCCAAACGACCTAAAGCGATAGACATTTTTTCTTGGTCAGCTTTAGTTTTTGGTTCAACAGCCAATGCGATTACTGGCTCTGGGAATTCCATACGCTCTAAAGTGATGATGTTTTTCTCATCACATAGTGTATCACCAGTAGTTACGTCTTTAAGACCTACACACGCAGCGATGTCACCAGCACGGATTTCTTCAACGTCTTGACGATCGTTCGCGTGCATTTGCACGATACGGCCGATACGTTCACGTTTAGATTTAACCGGGTTATAAACAGAGTCACCTTGTTTAAGAACACCAGAGTAAACACGTACGAAAGTTAAGTTACCTACGAATTTATCGTTCATGATTTTGAACGCTAATGCAGAGAACGGTTCTTCGTCAGATGCTTCACGAGTCGCTTTAGTTTCAGCTTTGTCGTCAAGGATACCTTCGATCGCTTTAACTTCAGTCGGTGATGGCAAGAATTCAATTACTGCGTCCAACATACGTTGAACACCTTTGTTTTTGAACGCTGTACCACAAAGCATTGGTTGAATTTCACAAGCCAATGTTTGAATACGTAGACCAGCAACAATTTGTTCTTTAGTCAAATCGCCATTGTTCAGGTATTCATCCATTAACTCTTCAGAAGCTTCAGCAGCAGCTTCAACCATGTTTGTACGCCATTCTTCAGCAGTTTCTTGAAGATCAGCAGGGATTTCGCCGTACTCGAACTTCATACCTTGTGAAGCTTCGTCCCAAATGATCGCTTTCATTTCGATCAAGTCGATAACGCCTTGGAAGTTTTCTTCAGCGCCAACAGGGATTACTACAGGTACAGGGTGCGCACCAAGACGTGTTTTCATTTGTTCAACAACACGGAAGAAGTTTGCACCAGTACGGTCCATCTTGTTCACGAATGCTAAACGAGGCACTTGGTATTTGTTAGCTTGACGCCATACAGTTTCAGACTGAGGTTGTACACCACCTACAGCACAGTAAACCATACATGCACCATCAAGAACACGCATAGAACGCTCAACTTCGATTGTGAAGTCAACGTGTCCCGGGGTATCAATTACGTTGATACGGTGTTCTGGGAACTGCTTAGACATACCTGACCAGAATGTAGTGGTAGCAGCAGAAGTAATGGTAATACCACGTTCTTGCTCTTGCTCCATCCAGTCCATTGTTGCTGCACCATCATGTACTTCACCAATTTTGTGAGATACACCTGTGTAGAACAAGATACGTTCAGTAGTTGTGGTTTTACCCGCATCAATGTGAGCAGAGATACCAATGTTACGGTAACGAGAAATTGGGGTTTGACGAGCCATGATCTCTTGCATTCCTAAATTTTGTTGTTTAAAACAGGACGCTTTAAGTTGCTAGCAACTTAAAGCGCTTTGATGACAATTGGGTGAAACCCATATCATCACCGTCCTGATAAGGGCCTGTTTTATTTGCTTAGAAACGGTAGTGAGAGAATGCTTTGTTGGCTTCAGCCATACGGTGCACATCTTCACGTTTTTTAACCGCTGCGCCTTTACCTTCAGCTGCATCAAGCAACTCGCCAGCAAGACGTAAAGCCATAGTTTTTTCAGAACGCTTAGCAGCAGCATCTACTAACCAACGCATAGCCAAGGCAGTACGACGGGATGGGCGCACTTCCATAGGTACCTGGTATGTAGCACCACCAACACGGCGTGCTTTTACTTCGACCATAGGACGAACTTTTTCAAGAGTAGTCTCGAAAAATTCAACTGGGTCTACTTTAGATTTTTCTTGAACGCGGTCTAAAGCACCGTAAACGATACTTTCAGCAATAGATTTTTTACCATCTTGCATTACGTGGTTCATGAATTTAGCGATTGTTTGGCTGCTGAACTTAGGATCCGGAAGGATTTCACGAGCAGCGACTACGCGACGTCTTGGCATTTTAAAACTACCTATAAATATGACACTTCAGGTTAATCCAGCAGTAGCACAAAGTGTCGTGTGCATTCGCTGGCCTTACTACACGTCGCTTGAATTTTCACAAAATTAAATGCAGAAATCAGACAAGCGAGACGATAAAGGATTGCAGTTCTAGCGAAATAAGAACTTAATCTCAAAAGATTATTTCTTAGGACGTTTAGTACCGTATTTAGAACGAGCTTGGTTACGATCTTTAACACCAGCACAGTCTAAAGAACCACGAACGGTATGGTAACGTACACCTGGTAAGTCTTTAACACGACCACCACGGATAAGAACAACACTGTGCTCTTGTAGGTTATGGCCTTCACCACCGATGTAGCTAGAAACTTCGAAACCTGAAGTTAAGCGAACACGGCAAACTTTACGCATTGCTGAGTTAGGTTTTTTAGGTGTAGTTGTGTAAACACGTGTACAAACACCACGGCGCTGTGGACAAGCCTTCAACGCAGGAACTTTAGATTTTTCAACTAAAGTCGTACGACCCTTACGGATCAACTGATTTGTTGTTGCCATGTGGCAATTCTCCCGTTAATAAAAAGCCCCAAAAAAATACTACTTTTTGAGGGCATGCAATTGTATGTCAAGATGCAAAATCGGTCAATATGCCGGAGTCAGGCAAAATACGATCGCATCTCGACTTTAAGCGTTTATTTTATGGCGAAAATCACTTATTTTTTCGATTTCGTGGCAGCATTTTTTGCAACATCTTCCGTAGTTTCCTCAGCTTGCGTTTGTTTGTCTGCAGTCTCGGAGTTTTCAGGCTTGTTTGTATCCGTCTCTTCTTCAGCGGCTGCCTGTAACATTTCTGTGTCATTTTCCTGCAAGCCGAGCTCTTCTTCCAGTGCTGCATCTGCATCAAAAGAATCTTTTGGAATAGCCGGTTTTTGTTCTTGTTTAGCGTCAGCATGTTCAACCAGTTTATCGGTCAATTCATCCAGACCTTCGCTGACCTTTTCATCTTTTTTCACTTCAGCTTCTTCCGGGCTCAAGCTTTCCTGATCTTTCTTGACCAGTTTGACCTGCTTGATGGTTTGATTGCCTTCAATTGGGATTTCTTTATCCAGAATTGGCTTATCTTTATCCGCTGCCGAATGGTCAAGATTTTCCATCAGCTTCGGTGCCGCCTGCTGGAGCAGATCAACGGCTTTTTCATAGGCAGCATATGGTGACAAGCCTAGGTCTTGATGTTGTTGCAGATACTGACGGGCATGCGAGAATACTTCTTGAGCTTTCTGGTTCACGTCATTCACAAAGCGATGACTATAGACTGCGCCAATCCCTGCACTCGCCAATGGAGTCAGTTTGGTTAACTGCTCTAATAAAGACAGTTTCGGGAAATGGTTCATCCATTCCCACTTCATGCTGCCATCCTGATTGCTGAGCCATTTTTTCAGTGTTTCCACATCATTGCTTGACCCGAGTATGGTCTGTAGCTGGGAAAGGTCATGTGTCTTTAAGGTACTGCTCAGCGCTTTAAGGCCCATTAACAGTGCCTGTTTTTCTGCAATCAGACTGAGATCAATCTGTCTAAAGATATGCTGTACGATTTCCTGATCGTTTTCCTTGCTCAGATCAAAACCATAAGAACGCCCTACTTGATAGATGGTACGCAGTGCCATCAGTAAAGAAGCTGGAATATCAATCGCGGTTCCCAATACGCCAGTGACGCCACTTACAGCACCTTGTACTGTCGCCATCCATTTATTTTGTTCGGCAAACGCCTGAGAAATGCGTTGTGAACGCGTAGTATCCTGAGTCAGTTCTTCTAGATCCTTCGCCCCTGCTTCATTCAGGATGGCATCAACCGAACTCATCTGGTTGCTGAACTGATTCAGGTGATTATAAAAGTAGTCAGATACTTTGTCGGCCAGCTGGGGAGAAACAAAATGCGCTACATTATTCACGGTATTAAAACGACGGCCCAGCAGCTGACGGGAAACATTTGGAAGATGTTCGCGTAGCATGTCTTTAGGATTTTCATATTTTTTTGAAGCAAAAGGGCTTTTGACTTTTGCCGAGCCATCAACAGCATGATCGGTATTGAAGGTTTTAGTCACAGAATCTGGTGCAACATGATTTAACAGTTCCAAACCTGTTGAACTGAACTTTTTCGCCACTCCAAAGGCATTCGAAATCAGACCATTAGATTGTTTATTATTAGCATTTACCATTTTTTACCTCAGCATGCACGTGCTTGTATTTGGTATAAATACTAGGTGTAGTCAGCATTTATCTCAACCTTATTCTGTTTCATTTAGTAAAAGCTCTACACAGTACTTTATAAACTCAACCTACTGTCACACGGCATAACATTTGCCATAAGATTTCAAAATTCTTTCTGCTATGATGTTCTGCATTGTGAAATAGGGGTCAGCGCTATATTTTGCTGTCTTATCAACGTCAAATATCTCCCTCTGCCCCAGAGATAAACTATAAGGATCTGTAGATGAAACGTGTTGTCATCACTGGTATGGGTATTAACTCGTGCATTGGTAATACATTAGAGGATGTGAATCACTCTTTACAAAATGGGATTTCAGGAACACGTTTTAATCCGACTTATGCTGAACTGAATTTCAAGAGCCATGTGAGCGCTGCTGCTGAACAGGATTTTGATGGCATTGACCGTAAGCTGAAACGCTTCATGGGCGTGTGTGCAATGTATGCCTACAATGCTGCTGTGGCTGCTGTTGAACATGCTGGCTTAAAACAGGAAGATCTGGCGAATAATCCACGTTATGGTATTGCGGGTGGTTCAGGTGGCAACTCGACAGCTTCTGTAGTAGAAATGACAAAATTGCTGGAAGAAAAAGGTGCGCGTAAAGTTGGCCCATTCTTCGTCCCACGTAACATGTCAAACACCATTACTGCAAACGTCGGTGTCGCATTTAAATTACAAGGGATTGCTCACTCGATTACTAGCGCTTGTGCAACTTCTGCCGATGCAATTGGTTATGCTTACAACCTGATCCAACTGGGTAAACAGGATCTAATGCTTGCCGGTGGTGGTGAAGAAGATCACTGGTCTCAAAGCCTGCTGTTTGATGCGATGGGTGCGTTGTGTTCTAAATACAACGACACACCTGAAACAGCTTCTCGTCCATATTCAGCAGACCGTGACGGTTTCGTGATTGCTGGCGGTGGCGGTTTCGTGGTGCTTGAGTCACTGGAACATGCTCAGGCACGTGGCGCGAATATTCTGGCTGAGGTTGTAGCTTATGCAGCCAACTCTGATGGTGCTGACATGGTTGCTCCATCTGGCGAAGGTGCAACACGTTGTATCCTGATGGCTCTAGAAGAAGCCAAACAGCATGGCGTAGATAAAATTGACTACGTGAACACACATGGTACTTCTACTCCAGCGGGTGATGTTACTGAACTTAAAGCCATGGCGCGTGCCTTCGGTGAAGGTCAGGTTCCTCCACTCAGCTCGACTAAATCTATGACAGGTCATAGCCTGGGTGCTGCAGGTGTACAGGAAGCGATCTACTCTATCCTGATGATGCAAAATGACTTTATTGCACCAAACATCAACGTGACTGAACTGGATGAAGGTGCAAAACCATTTGATATCGTACTTGAAAAACGTGACGCAAAATTGAATACTGTGATGAGTAACAGTTTCGGTTTCGGCGGCGTAAATGCTTGTCTCGTTTTCAAAAAATGGGAAGGCTAAGCCGCCCATTTTAGGGTGACTTGATGGATGCTCCTTCTGATGCTTTCTTGTGGGTAAAAGCATTACATATTATTGCTGTGGTTTGCTGGTTCGCTGCTTTGTTCTATCTGCCACGGCTTTATGTCTACCATGCCATGAGTGAAGATGTCGTAAGTCATCAACGCTTTGAAATTATGGAACGCAAGCTGTATCGCGGAATCATGTGGCCAGCCATGGTCGCCACGCTGATCACAGCACACTTTCTGGTCGATTGGGGTGATGCAACGCGTCATTACCATGAAGCCGTATGGTTCTACCTGAAAGTAGGGCTGGTCGGCTTGCTGGTCATTTACCATTTGGTATGTGGTTATTACCGCAAGAAACTGATAGAAAATGCTCATTACAAGTCACACAAGTTCTGGCGCTTCTTTAATGAAATGCCAACGCTGATTTTATTTGCTGTGGTGATTTTAGTGGTGGTAAAACCTACTTTCTAAAATTCCCTAAAATTAAAAAATCCCCGATTGATCGGGGATTTTTTATGTCTGCACTTTTATTCTCCGGAGAGAAGTTGCTGACGTTTACGAAGACGTGGTTTATACAAAGTATGATAG
Source organism: Acinetobacter sp. UBA1496 (assembly GCF_002324975.1). Lineage (NCBI taxonomy): Bacteria > Pseudomonadati > Pseudomonadota > Gammaproteobacteria > Moraxellales > Moraxellaceae > Acinetobacter > Acinetobacter sp. UBA1496. Next base: position 7,180 of record NZ_DCRI01000093.1, read on the forward strand.
GTGGCGAACAGAATCACCAACCACAGCGGACTAATCATCAGTGCCTTCATGGTATCTGCTTCCAGACTTAAAATAACTAAGGCAAAGAACAAGAAGATCAGCACCAGATAGGACATCCAGATTCCGCCCGGCATTTTGAAGGTCGAAGTGGCATGTTTTTCAGGTTGCTGTTTACGGTAACGGATATAACACACCATAATCAGCCCCCAGATACTGATAAACAGAATCACACAGAGTGAGCTGGCCAGCGTAAAGGCTTCCATCGTGTTCGGCACAAAATACTGGAAAGCTGCACCCGCCATAATAAAGGCACAGGAAAATAACAGACCTTTAGCCGGAACTGCACGACTTGAAAGCTCAGCCAAAGCCTGGGGTGCCTGACCATCACGTGCCAGACCAAACAGCATCCGGCTGGTAGAGAACACGCCACTGTTCATGGAAGACATTACAGAAGACAGCACCACCAGATTCATGATAATGGCTGATACGGGAATACCCGCATGCAGGAAAAGGGTCACGAAAGGGCTTTGATCAGCAGGAATTTCTACCCACGGTGTTACAGACATAATCACCAGCAGAGACAATACATAGAACAGGATGATTCGCGTAGGAATCGCATTCACTGCTTTAGGTAAGTTCTTTTCCGGATCCTTGGTTTCAGCCGCCATCGTACCCAGCAGTTCCACACCTACGAAAGCAAACATCGCAATCTGGAAGCCGGCCAGAAAGCCCATCGTGCCCTTAGGGAACATACCGTCATATGCCCAGACATTGGTCAGGCTGGCAGCCGATCCACTTGGTGCCTGGAAGTCGCTGAAGATCATATATCCGCCAATCACAATCAGGCCCAGAATCGCCAGAATTTTAATCAGGGCGAACCAGAACTCGATTTCACCAAACAGCTTCACGGTCAGTAGGTTAATTCCCAGTACCAGCAATACACAGCCCGCACTGATCATGGCCTGTCCCATGGGTGTAAAAGCCATATCGGGTGGCAGCCAGAAATTCAGATAATTGATAATTGCCGCTAAGTCGGCAATACCGACCAGAATCCAGCCCAGCCAGTACGACCAGCCAATATAATAGCCAGCCCCCGGACCAATCAGGTCATGCGCCATATCAATGAAGGATTTATAGTGCAAATTGGATAACAGGATTTCCCCTAATGCACGCATCAGGAAAAAGAACATGGCTCCAATAATCATGTAGATAAACAAGATTGAAGGCCCTGCCAGTGCAATCGTTTTACCAGAACCCATAAACAGGCCTGTACCAATGGCACCACCAATGGCAATTAACTGCAAATGGCGGTTAGAGAGCTTACGTTGTAATTCTTGGGGAGATGATGATGCATCATCTTTAGAAGAGGCTGTATTCATATTCGGTTCCTTTTTCACATCAAGCCTTCGCTTATCTGATCGGATTTCTTCCTGAAATCCTGATTGCAGATGCAGTTTCATTTAATGGATTAAATGATCAGGCATGATATGCTTACAAAATCAAGTTGGGAGATATAAAAATCTGAAGCAACTTAAGGGAGTGCTGCAATCACTGCAATTTCAATTAACCAGGCGGGATTTACCAGGTCCGCCTGAATGGTTGCGCGTGCTGGTGTGCCACATCCCTCGAGCCATTCAATCCAGAGAGCATTGACGGTTTGAAAGTCTTCCAGGTTTTTTACAAAGAGCTGTGCAGATAACAGACGGCTTTTGTCTGTACCTGCCAGTTGAAGGAGTTGATCAATCTTCATGAGCACTTCACGCGTTTGACCACGAATATCCAGACTGGTGCTGTCCGGCACCTGCCCTGATAAATACACGGTTTGATTGTGAATGGTGACAGCACTCATCACCTGATTGCTGTTCAAACGCTGAATATCTATATGTTCCGTCATAATTTTATCCTCTCTTATTTCTAATATTTGTTTAATCTTAAACTTTCAATCTGCACGGGCACACGTTGGGTGATGGCACACATCAGCTCATAGCCAACCGTACCTGAACCCGCGGCCACTTCATCAATCGGTAATACTGTGCCGTGAATGGATTGTCCCCACAGCACAACTTCGCTACCAATCTGTGCATCCGGTACAGAATCCAGATCAACTGCCAGCATATCCATACTGACGCGACCGATCGTTTGGGTTCGAATCCCATCTACCAAAACTGGTGTTCCAGTTTGTGTGATTCGCTGATAACCATCCGCATAACCACAGGCCACAATTCCAATCTGCATATCTTGCTCAACTATAAAAGTAGAGCCATAACCAATGCTGTCTCCTGCCCGAACCTGCTGAATCGCGATCAGTTCGCTACGCAGACTCATGGTCGGTTTTAAGTTCCAGTGATCAATCGTATGGGTAGGATAGTCAGGTGAACTGCCGTAAAGCATGATGCCGCTACGTACAATGTCTGACTGTATATGCTGATGATGGCGCAGAATGGCAGCACTATTACTGAGTGAGGTTTTGCCCGGCAGATTTTGAATGGTTTCGATAAAGACCAGTTGTTGATGTTCAATACCTTCCTGTCCAAGTCGCATGCCATCCGCATCGGAAAAATGTGTCATATGACTGATAGAGCGTACTTGCTGAATATTTTTTAATTCCTGAAAAGCGGAAGAATACTGCTCAGGTAAAAAACCGAGCCGGTTCATTCCGCTATTCATTTTTAAAAAGACATCAAACTGTACGTCTGGCTGTAATTGGACAAAGGTTTTTAACCATTCCAGTTGATGCTGGGCATGAATTGCAAAACCCATCTCATACTTGGCGCAGTCGAACAAATCTTCAAGGCCAAAAATGCCTTCCAGCAACAGTAAGGGCTTGTCACAGCCTAAGGCACGCAAACGCTTTCCTTCAATAAGATCCAGAAAGGCAAAACCATCGGCACTTTTTAATGCGAGATAAACCCGCTCAATACCGTGCCCATAAGCATCAGCTTTGACGACTGCAAAGACCTGGCTTTGAGGTGCACAGGAACGTGCAACTTGCAGGTTATGTTGCAATCCCTGTTGATGAATCACCGCGTGTATTGGACGTGGCATAAATTTCTTCCCTGAAACTGATAATCCTTAAAAGCTTAAGCAACCTGCTGATAACGATTCAGTGATAAACCTTCAGTACTAATCTCAGGTGCTTGACCCAGTACCAGATCACTGATCAGCTTTCCTGAACCACAGGCCATAGTCCAGCCTAAGGTACCGTGCCCAGTATTCAGGAACAGATTGTTAAAGCGTGTCGGTCCAATAATTGGTGTGCTATCCGGAGTCATTGGACGTAAGCCGGTCCAGAAACTGGCCTGCGCCATATCGCCGCCCGGAAACAGGTCACGAGTGACCATTTCCAAGGTTGCACGGCGATCTTCGTTCAGGCCCAAATTAAAGCCTGTCAACTCTGCCATACCACCGACACGGATCCGCTGATCAAAACGAGTCAATGCAATCTTGTAAGTTTCATCCAGCACAGTCGATTGTGGTGCATGAGTCTGATCCACAATTGGAATGGTCAATGAATAACCTTTGACTGGATACACCGGCAGATCCAGATGTAGCGGCTTCAGGAAATCACGGGAATAGCTGCCAAAAGCCAGCACATATTTATCTGCGGTCAATACCTGACCATTAACCAGTACACCTTTGATCTGGTCACCTTCAAACAGCAGTTTTTCAACCTGCTGGTTAAACTTGAATTGTACGCCCATGCCTTTGGCATAATTAGCCAGCGCATTGGTGAACAGGTAGCAATCACCAGTTTCATCATTTGGCAGATGCAAACCACCTACCAGTTTATCTTTAGCTTCAGCCAGTGCCGGTTCAACTTTGGCTAGCTGTTCACGATCCAGCAATTCAAAATCCACGCCGGTTTCTTTCAGCACTTCGATATCACGTTGTACTGCATCGAGCTGTGCTTCCTTACGGAAAATCTGCAAGGTTCCTTTAGAACGGTTTTCATAAGAGATGCCGATATCACGACGTAGATTACGTAAACAGTCACGGCTATATTCAGCGACCCGCACCATACGTTCTTTATTCACTGCATAATGCTGAGCATTACAGTTTTTCAGCATCTGAGCCATCCACTGTAACTGCCACAGACTACCATCGACATTAATCGCCAATGGTGCATGATGCTGAAACATCCACTTCACTGCTTTAAATGGAATGCCAGGTGCTGCCCAAGGTGTCGAATAACCAGGAGAAATCTGGCCTGCATTACCAAAACTGGTTTCTTCAGCTGGACCTGCCTGACGGTCAAGGACAGTCACTTCTGCTCCCTGCTGCGCAAGATAGTAGGCACTTGTTACACCAATGACACCACCACCTAATACAATTACGCGCATGACATTACCCTCAATGACGTTTATAGTTTATTTCACCAGTATATTTTTGGATCAATAGTGAATTTCACTGTTTTAAACTGATATATTCAGCAAATTCACTAGATTTTTCGCGTCATTTTTAAAAATTAAGGGAATAATAGATGCGTAAATTAGACCGCATTGATCGCATGATTTTAGATATCCTGCAGCGCGATGGACGCATTGCCATTAGTGAACTTGCCTCCCGAGTCAACCTCTCCACCACACCTTGTTCCGAGCGGGTCAAGCGACTGGAACGCGATGGAATCATCATGGGTTACCATGCCCGGCTCAATCCGGAAAAGCTGGAAAAGAACCTGTTAGTGTTTCTAGAAATCAAACTTTCTGCCAAATCCGGTGATGTATTTGAACAGGTCGCGCGTGACTTAAGCGAAATTCCTGAAGTGCTGGAATGTCATCTGATCTCGGGAGATTTTGATTATCTGGTGAAAGCACGCCTAAAGGAAATGAGTGCTTACCGGCGTCTGCTTGGGGATTTATTAAAAAAGCTCCCCTCTTCTGCTTCCTCACATAGTTATGTGGTTATGGAAGAAGTAAAGGAAAGTTCATATCTGGATGTAAGAATCTAATTCTGACAAGGGTTCAAGTGGTAGATACAACAAAACCCCATAAGGGGCTTTGTTGTGAACCGTTTATCTGAATTAGATAAGTTTAAAATAAAATTTTATTAACTTATATTGATGATTATCTAAAACTAGGCAGGAATACGTAGTACCTGACCCGGAAAAATATCATCCGCATTTTTCAGTAAAGGGCGATTTGCCTCGAAAATCTTGTTGTACTGGTTGGCATCACCATAAATTTCTTTCGAAATTTTAGATAAGGTATCACCCGATTTAACCGTATAGAACTTACTTTCAGGTTCCGGATTCGCTACAGTCAGCTGGTCATCCACTTTAGCGACATGATCAACATTTCCTACCGCTAAAATAATCTTTTCACGATCCGCCTGACTTTGTACCTGTCCGCGTACGGTTGCCAGATCTGAAGTTGAGTTATAGCTGATCGACAATCCTGTAATTGGCAGTCCTAGGCTTTTAACATGGCCTAATAATTTGTTCGCTATTTCCTGTGCAGAAGGTTCAGCCGATGCTGCTTTAGGTGCAGCGGCAGGTACCTGTTGAGTTGCTGCCGGTGTTTGTTGTGGCTCCGCAGCTGCAGTGTTCTTTTTACCAATGCCTTTTACAAAATCAAAAAGACCCATAGTGGACTCCATTCTTGTTATTCATCAGATCATTCTTATTTGTACAAGGAAAGCAGCAGATACAAAGTTAGTCATTGGTAAGCAAAAGGTTATCGATTGTAAAATCACCCTATATCTATTCTACAGGCACAAAAAAACCACCTTGCGGTGGTCTTTAGGTTCAGCAAAGCTGAAAATCAGCATTAACCAAGTTTTTTAGTAACATAGTCAATAGCAGATTGAACAGTTGTGATTTCGTTAGAATCTTCATCAGGAATAGTGATGTCGAAGTCATTTTCGAAAGACATAACAAGTTCAACTAGATCTAGAGAGTCAGCACCTAAGTCATCCATGAAAGATGCTTCGTTTTTAATCTCTTCGACTTTGATACCAAGTTGTTCTGCAACCGCTTGTTTAACGCGTTGTTCGATATCGCTCACAGGAATTCTCCTCATTGCTTGTGGCGTTTTTAATGCCGTTAGTTTAATTGAATCTATAAAATTTGGAAAGTTAATACATGTGCCGTTTAGCTCATGTATAAACCACCATTAACGTGAATGACTGTACCTGTAATGTAACTGGCTTTGTCCGATGCCAGGAAACTTACGGCATTCGCGATATCTTGTGGATCACCTAAACGGTTTAAAGCCACTTGATCACTCATTTTTTTGCGAATTTCTTCACTTAACTGTTCAGTCATTTCAGTTGCGATAAAGCCAGGTGCAACAGCATTGACTGTAATCTGACGACTACCCATTTCTTTAGCCAGACTGCGACCAAACGCCTCAATACCTGCTTTGGCAGCTGAATAGTTCGCCTGACCTGGGTTAGCAAAATGCGCCACCACAGAACTGATATTAATGATACGGCCAAAACGTGCCTTAGTCATACCTTTCAGCACACGTTTAGATAAACGATAAACGGCTTTCAGATGGATGTTTAAAATATCATCCCAGTCGTCTTCCGACATACGCAATAACAGGTTGTCTTTGGTAATACCGGCATTATTCACCAGTACCAGCACAGGACCATAGTTTTGTTCAATATCGCTGACCAGTGCATCAATTGCAGTACCATCACGTACATCTAGAACTTTACCGGCACCATTTTCAGCAAATTGTGCATTAAGTTTCTCTGCACCCGCTTCAGAAGTCGCAGTACCTACGACAAAATAACCGTCTTGAATTAATTGTTGTGCAATTGCAGCACCAATGCCGCGGCTTGCACCTGTCACCAAGGCAACTTTACGTTCCTGTGTCATGCAATTTTCCCTTCTGCCACCAATACGGTGTTCAACGCATCTTCCAGACGAGATTGAGTATCTAATGGAAGTGCTTTTTCGATATTCGGTAAACGTTTTGCCATATTGGCCAGTACATTACCTGGGCCACATTCTACAATGTACTCAACGCCTTCATCTTGAAGGAATTGTAGTGTTTTAGTCCATTGTACTGACTCATACAGCTGCTCAGTCAAAGCCTGACGAAGTTCAGTCACGTCCGCAGCTGCTTTTGCGCCTACATTTTGTAATACAGGTATGCGTGGCATCTCAATGGCAGTTTGTTCCAAAGCTGTTGCGAACTGCTCAGCGGCAGGTTTCATCAGTGAACAATGTGAAGGAACTGAAACTGGTAGTGCAATCGCTTTACCGCCATTTTCTTTGGCCAGTGCCATCACGGCTTCTACACGTTCTTTATTACCAGCAACTACGACTTGCCCCTGAGCATTATAGTTGGCTGCTTCAACTGAACCTTCGCCTGCTGCTGTTGCTTGTGCACAAAGCTCGATCACTTTGGCATCATCCAGACCCAGAATCGCCGCCATTGCACCTACGCCTTGAGGTACAGCAGTTTGCATCAACTTACCACGCAGGTTCACCAGCTTGACTGCATCACCCAGACTTAAAGCACCCGCTGCAACTAACGCGCTGTATTCACCGAGTGAATGGCCCGCCATATATTTTGGTGCTACTCCACCCAGCTCTAACCATACACGCCATAAAGCGATGGATGCTGTTAATAGTACCGGTTGAGTAAATTCGGTTTGATCCAGACCTTCACCCGTCTGTGCAATCTGCCACAGATCAAAACCCACCGCTTCAGATGCTTCAGCAAATGTATCGCGGATACCACTAAACTGTTCTGCAAGTTCAGCGAGCATGCCGACTTTTTGTGAACCCTGACCTGGGAACACAAATGCAGTTTTAGTTGCTTGAGCTGCTTGTTCGAGTTGTTTAGCAGACATAAATAAAATCCTTTCATTCAAGAGGTGCGAATCTTTTCTTAGACCTAAAATTGGCCGATCAGATCACCTTACCCATTGTGGAGCGCAATTTAACACGTAATTTTGGCTTGGGTAATTGCCAAATACAACAAAAACCGCGACTTCACATGATGACCGCAAAACCAAGAGATAAAATCAGGCATAAAAAAAGGGAGCTTAACGCTCCCATTTTTTCTACTAAGCTTTAATGCTTAATACATCATCAATTATTCAGCAGATGCTTTAGCGAATAATTGACGACCACGGTAGATACCATCTTTAGATACGTGGTGACGACGATGAGTTTCACCAGTAGTTTGGTCTACAGTTAATGCATTCTCAGTTAAAGCGTCATGTGAACGGCGCATGTCACGGCGAGAGCGACTTTTACGGTTTTGCTGAACGGCCATGATGGCTCCTTACAAATATCGAAAAAATGGATCAGAACAAATTCGATTGTCTTATACGCATGAGTATAACACAAAAATTAGTTAAGTTTACCCTTCAAAGCTGCCAAAACTTCAAACGGATTATCCCGTTTTTCTTCAACAACTTCTTCTGCGGCAGGTTGATGCTTATGCTCACAAACGTCATGCTTAGGAGACAGCGGCATCAACAATAACAATTCATCTTCTATCAGTGCGAGTAAGTCAGCGGTGGCAGGTGCATCATATGAACCCTTCGTCGTTGCTTCACTTTCACCTAAGACGATGAAATCAGCATCCTCATCCAAGCGCTCTATCAGTGACTCATCATCCACAAGAGCTAGATGAAAATCTGAAACGAGTTCGATTTCAACGGTCTCCAGACAACGCTGGCATTCCATTGGAACTTTCGTTTCAACATGACCATCCAACCATGCAATGCGATGATAGGCATCCATTGATAGCTTACAGTCTATGTTAATCAATTGATCATCAATTGATCCAACAGCTTCACGAGCAATACGAACAAAGCGGGATAAAGGCAGTTGACCTGACCATTTAAAGCCCTGTTCAGCCCATTTAAACGGCTCAATCTGTGCCGGAAAGGTATTTGCTGACATAATTAAGGCGGCAATTCTACAAATTCATCAGAACTCTGTCAAAGATTAAGATACAATTTTGTACTTATTTTTAGACAGACCAATTGGGTAATTTCAGTCATGCATCTGTTGCAGCCGCAAACAGAAGTGAATGTTTCATCACTCGTTAGCACACTTTCAACCTCCGATTCTGACAGCTCACTACAGCAAGTGCAACGCTTACCGTGGGCGAATTTATCCTCAGAAGCGGAACAGGTTGATTGGCTCATCTTACACTTTAATCACTGGTTTTCCCACCTAAATGTCACTTTAGTCCGTGGTGATTTTGAACCGGAGTATTTCCCGGCTACAGAAGATAACCCTGCCCGGATCCAGTTTGCGCATGGTTTCTTTAATAGTGCCCTGCATGAAATTAGCCACTGGACCATTGCCGGAGACAAGCGCCGTCAGCTGCCAGATCTGGGCTATTGGTATGCGCCAGATGGCCGCACCAAGGAACAGCAGGCATTATTTGAGCAGGTCGAAATCAAGCCACAAGCAATTGAATTGATGTTCTCCAAAGCATTTGGCCGTAAGTTCCGTGTGTCTCTGGACAATTTAACCGGCGATGGTGGCGATGGCTCCAGCTTTAAAGATAATGTCTATGCCCAGGTGCAACGCTATTTTAGTGGTGAAGCCAAACTGCCACGTGATGCCAAACGCTTCATTGATTGTATCTGTGTCTGCACCCGTGCGGGCAAAAGTTTACAATCTGATGAATTTCAACGTGAAATGCTTGATTAAATTACACAAATCTACCTGTTTGTCATTGTTACTTTATACAAAGGCATTTCATAATAAGTTTAAGGCAGGTTGGGAGGAATATTTATGCTGCATTTACGTGTACATCCGGATAATCCGCAAGCTCGTCTGATCAGTCAGGCGGTAGAACGTATTCGTGCCGGTGATGTTGTGGTTTATCCGACCGATGCAGCCTATGCGATTGGCTGCCAGATTGGGAATAAACATGCGATGGAGCGAATCGCGCAGATTCGTGGCTTAGGACCTAAGCACCAATATGCTATTATCTGCTGTGACTTATCCGATCTTGCGACTTATGCCAAAGTCGACAATGCCATCTATCGTTTGCTGAAAAATAATACACCTGCTGTGACCACTTTTATTCTTCCGGCAACCAGCGAAGTGCCTAAACGTTTAATGCATCCGAAGAAAAAAACCATTGGTTTGCGTATCCCCACCAATCCTGTATGTCAGATGCTGCTTCAAGAACTGGGCGAACCGCTGCTAACTTCCACACTCATCTTGCCAGATCAGACGGATCCTTTAGATGATCCTTATGACATTGAGATGCAACTCGGTAAGCGTATTGATGTGTTTATCGACAGTGGATTGGGCACATTAAGTACGACTTCTATTGTGGATTTATCAGGAGATCAGCCTGAGGTGATCCGTCGTGGTGTCGGTGATGTAAGTGCCTTTGAATAAATAAAGCTACTTCTAATTAAGTCTCACAAGAAAATAAAATGGATCTGTTTTATATCCTCCTGAATCTGAATGAATTTCCTGCCGATCATCTAATCTATGCCGAATTGCCTTGGACACTGGAATCCAAGGCAATATCTATCAATAAAAATTCCAAGCCAGAATTAAACCTGAATATCAACAATATTGAATACGCATACTTTCTTGATGTTGCGATGGCAAGAAAGCTTCTACAAGTTTATTCAACGAACAATGTTTGTCTGGCAAATACCTGTCAGCGTGTCATCGAATATGTATTGCGAGAGCAGAATTAAAATAACCTGATCACGCATGCCAGGATTTAATAGCTCGCCGCACGCTCCTGAGTAGATGCACTAACTGCTGGTGTAACTGAAGGAACTTGATTATTCAAACTTGACTTTGGGGGTAACGGATCACCTTCTTTATAATGTTTTAACTGCAAGAAGTTTGGACATTCCGACAGTTTTTGCTGATGAGTTGCTAGTTCAGCACCAAACCTGTTTTTGACTGAAACATGAAAAGTGATTTGATCCTCTTCAAGCACATTCAATAACGCAGTCCTGGCTTTGGATTCCATAGTCCTAAAAGAATCAATGGAATTACAGCTCATGGTTTTGACCATCGCAGTAACACCGTCGGGTAAATCTTTGCCCGTATAAAGCGTATTACGCATATAGAAACGAATATGAGGATACTGGTCCAGTACGCTAAAATCCAATTTCATGGCCTGCATCACTGGCTTGGCCTGCTCAACAAAGCTGGAAAAGCCGCCAGACTTCAGATTGGTACGCATTTCATTTTCAAGCTGCATAAGCTGATATTGCGGATAGCCCCAGAATACCCCTAAGCCGATGACGCCGATTAACACAAGTATGATTGGCATTTTTATAATTAACCTGATCTATGATTATTATTTATCAATATTTTTTTGGCTATATTAGTTTATTTTTTAGGCGATAGATAACTGTTTTTTCTTATTTTTATCACATATTCCCTGATGAGCTTTAACTCAGTCATTATTTAATAGGTGCTGAGAATCTTTTAAAAATTCTCTATATGAAGTTACAGTTTCTTAAGCCACCCAGGCTATATTGCATTTAATTTTAGCTAATATGCTGTTTAATATCAGACTTATGCGTTTTACCCAATTAAAAAAATAAAATTTCCCCTTAAATAAATATGGTTTTTTTGCTTTTGAATGCATATCTATTTTATTTAACGACAATTTTCCAGTACAATGCCAAATACTAAATTATGTGCTTTTTCTCCTGACAAGAGCTCGGGGAGTAAGCCATTTCATGCCTTTGAAAATTCGCGTGGCTTATAATTGTAATGACTCAAATGCCCCATAACGCTATGGAATCTGCTCCAAACATCCGGGTTCTGGATGAATGGCAAAATACGATTCCAGAGGATCTGTATATTCCTCCAGCAGCGTTTGAAATTCTGTTAGAACATTTTGAAGGCCCCCTCGACTTTTTAATCTACCTGATCCAGAAAAATGGTTTTGACCTGTTACAGGTTGATATCGCGCCGATTGCCTCCCAATATCTGTCCTATATGGATGCGATGAAATCCCTGAATATTGAGCTAACCGCGGATTATATGGTGATGGCTGCTTTACTGGCCGATCTCAAATCCCGTTTATTGCTGCCTAAACCGAAAAGCGTGGCTGCGGTTGAACAGGATCCAAAACAGGATCTGATTGAGCGTCTGGAAAATTATTTACGGATTAAGCAGGCTGCAGAACGTCTGGGTCAGATGTCGATTCTGGAACGCGATACCTTTCAGGCCAATGTTCACCTAGGCGAGTTTATCCAGCCCAATGAAGGTCATAGTGCTGATCTGCTGCGCGATGCCTTGCTTTGTGTCTTTAACCGCCCTGAACCGGTCATTCATCAAGTACAACAGGAACCGGTATTACTGGAAGAGCGGATTGCCTATATTGAAAGCTGTCTGGAATCCGGTGAAGTCTTGTCTTTTGATAACTTACTCAAGCCAAGTCAGGGACGCATGGGTGTAGTCGTGACCTTTATGGCCGTACTAGAACTTACCCGCCAGCAAAAAATTCAAATTATTGCCTCAGGCATTGAGGCACCGCTCGCAATTCAAGGAGCACATGCATGAACACAGAACACAATACCTCCTTGTCTGCGGAAGATAATCTACATGAAATTCTGATGCAGCTGGAAGCCATTATTTTTGCCAGTGATTCCCCTGTTTCCTTAGCTCGACTGAAAGAAGCATTTCAAGATCGCTATAGTAAGCAGGAGTTGCGCCAGTATTTACAGCAGCTTTCCATGCTAATGCATGGCCGTTCTATTGAACTGGTTGAAACTGTGCAAGGTTACCGTTTTCAAGTGCGTGTAAAATATCGTAATATTATTGCACAGACCTGGCCTGAGCGACCGACACGCCTGTCACCTTCATTACTGGAGATGCTTGCGGTGATTGCTTATCATCAGCCAGTGACCCGAGCTGATATTGAACAAATTCGTGGTGTCACGAATAACAGTCAGATTTTGCGTACACTGTTTGACTGGAACTGGATTAAAGAATCTGGCTTTCGTGAACTCCCTGGAAGACCTGCGTTGTTAGTGACAACGCCACAATTTTTAAATGCGTTTGGCTTAAATTCTTTAGGCCAATTGCCTCCCCTGCAGGATGCCAAGGAAGCTTTTATGGCGCTCGATGCGAATGCACCGAAGTCATAAATAGGTGAACTGTTGAATAATTATTTCTAAGGTTATGCTGTCATGAGTGAAAAGTTGCAAAAGGTGCTTGCACGTGTTGGTTTGGGTTCTCGCCGTTATATGGAAGAAGTCATTGCCGCAGGTCGTGTGAGTGTAAATGGGCAGGTTGCCCAAGTGGGTGAACGAATCGAACCAGGTGATGAGCTTCGCATCGATGGTCGTAAAGTGCAGTTCCAGATCGAAGACGAAATCCGTCGTCGCGTACTGATTTATTACAAGCCAGAAGGCGAAATCTGTTCACGTAACGATCCTGAACAGCGTCCAACAGTATTTGACAACCTGCCATCAATTCAAGGCGATCGCTGGGTCATGGTCGGCCGTCTGGATATTAACTCGACCGGTCTGTTGCTGTTTACAAATGACGGTGAACTAGCGAATCGTTTAATGCACCCATCCAATGAAATCGAACGTGAATATGCGGTTCGTGTCATGGGTGAAGTGACTCCACAACTGAAAAACAACATGCTGAAAGGCGTGGTGCTAGATGATGGTCCTGCGAAGTTTGAATCATTCTCTGAACTGGGTGGTGACGGGATCAACCGTTGGTATCAAGTTGTCGTGAAAGAAGGTCGTAACCGTGAGGTTCGTCGTATCTTTGAATCACAAGGCCTGAAAGTCAGCCGTTTATTACGTACTCGTTACGGTACCGTGATTCTGCCACGTGAACTTCGTACAGGTCGCTGGATTGAACTGGATAAACAGGATATCGATAACCTGACCAAATCAGTTGAGCTGAAACCGCGTCAAGGTACCGGCTTATTTGGTATGGCGAAACGTCGTAACGAACGTATGCAGGAAAAACCAATGGCAGCGCGCCGTGGTGGTTACCTGCGTCAGCAACGCCGTGATACCGATGAGCAGCAGCCGCAATACAACAATCGTGAACGTCGCGATGATCAGGGCTTTGGTCGTCGTGAAAACCAGAATGGCACCCAGTTTGCACGTCGTGACAACCGTGAAGACAACCAGTTTGGTCGCCGCGAAAATCGTGAAGGCAATGCACCACGCGGTTTATATGGTGCGAATAAAGGCTTTAAAAAGTTCTAAGCTTTGAATAAGAGAGAGTCACTTCGGTGGCTCTTTTTTTTGAAAGAATAATAATAACTCAATTTTATCTATCCCTGGTCTTCTCAATAGAACCCGATATAAAAGGCGAGTATCTCCTTCCTATTTCCTGAAAGTGAATTCCCGTCATAAAAATGCCCAGCAATGTGGGCATTTTTTACTTCTTATTTCAGTAAATTACTGCGGAATACCCTGTGGAATCGCACTTAACAGACGCTTGGTATAATCATGCTGTGGAGATTGATACAGGTCATCTGAGTTAGCAATTTCCACCAGATCACCATGATTTAGCACCATGATTTGATCAGAAATATATTTCACCACTGACAAATCATGCGAAATAAAGATATAACTCAGACCAAATTCATCCTGCAAATCCTGCAATAGATTCAGCACCTGCGCCTGTACGGATACATCCAGCGCTGACACTGATTCATCACAGATCAGAATCTCAGGCTTTAAAGTTAGACAACGTGCAATTGCAATCCGCTGACGTTGGCCGCCTGAAAATTCATGTGGATAACGATAGAAGGCCTGAGCCGGTAAGCTGACCCTTTCCAGTAAATCGAGTGCCATCTGTTTACGTTCTGCATCATCCTTGCCGATATGATGAATCTGCATCGGCTCCATCAGGATTTGTCCCACGGTAAAACGCGGATTCAGTGAAGCATACGGATTCTGGAAAATGATCTGGATTTTACGTTGATAGGCCGTAAACTCTTTTTCCGTCATCGACAAAATATCTTTGCCTTGAAACAATGCTTTGCCGCCTGTGGCCTGCTGTAGACGCATCAAAAGCAAACCAATCGTGGTTTTACCAGAACCTGATTCACCAACCAGCCCTAAGGTTTTGCCTTTAGCCAGCTGAAAAGACACCCCTTTCACGGCCTGAAATTCATCTTTGCCAAATAGGCCTTTACGGCTATAGAAGGATTTTTTCAGATCACGTACATCGAGAATGATCTCTTCATTACCTTTTAAACCACGAGAACGTTCCTGTTGAGCAGAGGTGTTCGCATGCAGGTCATGCGCCAGACTATCCTGCTTCATAAAGTCGCTAATCACCGGCAAACGCAAAGGACGGTGCGACAGCTGTGGACGGCAATGCAACAAGGCTTGGGTATAAATATCCTGAGGATTGTTCAGAACTTCTGTCACCGAACCTTGCTCACGAATTTCACCATAACGCATTACAATGACCTGATCCGCAATTTCACCAACTACCGCCAGGTCATGACTGATGAATAACATCGACATTTGACGGCGCTGACGCAGGGATTCAAGCAGATCCAGAATCTGTTTCTGGATAGTCACATCCAGTGCTGTCGTTGGCTCATCAGCAATCAAGAGTTTCGGTTCACAGGCAATTGCCATGGCAATCATCACCCGTTGCTGCTGTCCGCCAGATAACTGACTCGGATAAGCATCAATCTTGGTTTCCGGTGAAGGAATACCGACTTCCTGCAAAAGTTCCAGTGTTCTTTGACGGGCCTGCTTTTTATTCATGCCCAAATGCAGACGTAGAATTTCCGAGATCTGCATGCCCACGGTAAACACTGGATTCAATGAGGACATTGGTTCCTGGAAGATCATGGCAATTTCTTTGCCGCAGATCTGACGCATTTCACTCGACTTGAGTTTTAGCAGATCACGCCCTTCAAACAGGATCTGGCTGTCTTCAGCGACTTTAGAATTTTCTGGCGCCAACAGTCCCATCACTGCCAATGAAGTGACTGACTTACCACTTCCAGATTCACCAACTAACGCCACTGTGGTATTGGCCGGAATTTCAAATGAAATTCCTTTGACCGTTTCCACATATTGTTTATTTTCACCTTTAAAACTGATGCGCAGGTTGTCTACGCGAAGTAACGCGGGTGCTGTGCTTGGATTCATTTCAGACATCGCTGCGCTCCTATTTCAGTTTTGGATCTAATGCATCACGTAATGCATCAGTAAACATTGAGAAAGCTGTAACCAGCACCGCCATCGCCACCGATGCCGCAGTCAATTGCCACCATTTGCCTAAAATCAGCTCGCTTTGTGCTTCATTCAGCATACTTCCCCATGACACTACCCCAATCGGTACGCCAAAGCCCAGGAAGCTCAGAATCACTTCGGACTTAATAAAGGCCACTGCAAGAATGGACATTTGTACCAACGCAATATGGCTGACGTTCGGGAAAATATGCACGAAGATACGGCGCATATTGCTTACCCCGATGGCTTTAGCCGCCAGTACATATTCACGCGCAGTATGCTTCATATATTCAGCACGAACTAAACGAAACACCCCGGTCCAGCCGGTCAGACCCAAAATCAGGATAATCGATAAAACCCCTTTTTGTTGCAGTACTGCTGCAATCGCTAACACCAGCAACAGATAAGGAATAGAAGTAAAGATATTGTAGAACCAGTTCAACACATCATCGACCCAGCCACCGAAATAGCCAGCAATCGCACCCAGTACTGTACCAATCACCACTGCAACCAGCGCAGCAATCAAGCCAACCAAGATCGAAGTTTCTGCACCTTTAATGGTTTTCAGTAGTACATCCTGACCCCATTTATCTGCGCCAAAGAATAGGCTCTGTTTAAGCTCACTACTCTGATCCAGTAACTGACCACCTAATTCCTGATCAATGGCTTTCATATCTTCAGCCAGTGGATCGACTACACCATAATAATCAATCGCACCTGCACCCTGTTCAGCAGCAATTTCTGCTTCCAGTTCGGCAATCACATCTTTTAAAGGATCAACTGGATTAACTGGCACTACGGCAGATTCAGTACTTTGATCTTCACCTGCAGCTCCAGGTACAGACGGTGTATAGATAAAACTTGGGGGTGCATAACTCACCGCCACTTCCTTATTCCAGTCCTTGGCAATCATACCGGTCATGGAAAGCAGCAACATCAGCAGATAAAACAGCACCACAAATAGGGAGAACATCGCAATGCGGTCACGTTTCAGACGACGCAACGCCAGCTGCCATAATCCGGTTGAAGCAGACTCAGGCACTGCTGAAGCATGTTGCTCTTTTTTAAATATCGCACTCAGCATAATTCACCTACTTCAACTGTACACGTGGATCGACCCATTTATAGATCAGATCGGCAATCAGGTTAAATAACATGGTCGCAGCCGCAACATAGACCGTAATCGCTTTAATCACCGGAAAGTCAGAACGCTCAACTGCGATAATTACTTCACGGCCAATGCCTGGAATACCAAAGAAACGTTCAATCAGGAAAGCACCGATCAGTAAAGCCGGAAGTCCCGCCATGACATCGGTAATGATTGGAATTGATGCATTACGCAATACATGCACGCCCAGAATGCGGCTTTCGCCCAGACCTTTGGCACGTGCGGTACGGACATAATCCTGATTGACTTCATCCAGAACAAAACTGCGGTACAGACGTAAAGTCGGTGCAATACTCACCACCAGCATGATTAATACTGGCAATAGTGCATATTTGAATAAGTTTTCAGTAAAGTTATCGCTCCAGCCCTGTACCGGGAACCAGCTCAGTTCATAAGCCAAGACGTACTGGAATACGATGATATAGACCAGAATACTGATCGACATACCGATGGTACACAGCATCATGATCATGCGGTCAGTCAGCGAACCACGCACTGAAGCCACCCCGAGCGCCAGAATGATTGAAACAATCGTTTGCAGAATCGTGAGTGGAATCAAAATGGTCAGTGATGGCCCCAAACGCGTGGTAATAATCTGGGATACCGACTCACCGGTACTCCAGCTCACGCCATAATCAAAGGTCAAAATCTGCTGGATGAAAATCCACAGTTGTACGTAATAAGGTTGATCGACCCCGAGCTGCTGGCGGATATTTTCAATCTGCTCAGCATTGGCCATTTTACCGGCCAGGATATAGGCCGGATCTCCCCCGACCCAGTTAAATAACAGGAATATCAGCAGAATCACCCCCAGCATGGTGGGGATCATTTGCCAAATCCTTCGAATAATATATGCCAGCATCGCTTTCCTTCCTTGACTTAATGTCCTGAAATTTCATTAAAGAAAGCTTTGCTGTCCGGTTCGCGGCCCAGAAAGTCCTTAACCATCTGATCGCCCGGTTTTTGTCCGCCTTGTGCCAGTACAGTCTCGCGATAGTGCATGCCGACTTTCGGATCCATCAGATGATCACCATAAGCAGACAACATGTCGAGTGCCAGCACTTCAGACCACATATAGCTGTAATAACCCGCCTGATAGCCACCCATCAAGTGCCCGAACTGACCTGGAAATTGCTGACCTGGAACAGAACCCAACGCAGTTTTACTTTCCATATCCTGCCAGAGTTTTAATGGATCAATACTTTTCGCATCTTTACCGTGCAGGGCCATGTCGTACTGAGCATATAGGGTCTGACGGGCATAATGCAGGCCGCGACCATAATTTTTCACGTTCTTTAAGCGTTCGGTCATGGCTTCATCAACACGAGGACAAGCAGGTTCACAGTAATCTGCTACTTTAGATAAAGTCTCGAAACGGCGCGCCCACTCTTCATACATTTGTGAAGGTGCTTCAACAAAGTCACGCTCTACCGATGTACCTGACTGCTCGGTATAACGGGTCTTAGATAAAATTCCATGCAGCGCATGACCCATTTCATGCACAAAGGTTTCTAGCTCATTACTGTTCAGACCTTTACGGTTGAAGTTGGTCACCAAAACAGAGACCGGACGGCGATGATTTAAACGGCTGCCACCATAAACGCCCCAGACTGCAGCATGGCCATATTTGCCTTCACGTGGGTATTTATCGACATAAAGTCCGCCCATAAACTCACCGGTGGCTTTGTCATGCACGGCATAGTATTCAACTTCATCGTGCCAGGCTTTGACTTTTACCGGCTTGAATTCAATCTCATATAATTCGGAAGACACCGCAAATAACCATTTTTGAGCCGCTTCAGTCGGGAAATAATCACGCAGTTTTTCCTGATCCACCTTGTATTTGGCCTGACGCAGTTTTTCACTCCAGTAGCCCTGGCTCCAGCGCTCAATCTCTGCTTTTTCCAAAGGAATTTTTAAAGTTTCTGCCTTGAACTGACGTAATTCTTCAACATCCTGTTTTTCTAATGGCGCAACTTTGGCATAAACCTCATCCAGAAAACTGTTAACTGCTTCTGGGGTTTTGGCCATACGATCTTTTAAAGCAACATACGCATAACTATCTTTATCAAAGAGCTGGGCCAGTTCATAACGCAGATCAATGGCCTTTTTCATATATTCGAGATTTTTATCGGTACCGCGACGGGTATAGGCAGTCTGATAACGTTTACGTGCTTCATCACTCTCTGCCAGCTCCATAAATGGCTGATATTCCGGATAGTCGAAGCCGAGCAGATAATTGCCCTTTTCATTTTTCTTTAAACCGGCGATATAGCTCGTAGGTAAACCTTTTAGTTCTGCAGCAGTGAATTCAACTTTTTCAGGGTTATCACGTACATTCTTGGAATAGTCCTGTCCCAGTTTGGTGCTTTCTTCAATAATTTCCTTCAAACGCTTCTGCTTCTCTGCGCTGAGTTGTACCCCGGTTTTTTCAAACTGATTCAGAATATCTTTCAGGAATTTCTCATCGACCGGATCTGTGGCTTTCAGTTTCTTGAACTGGGCATACAGTTTTGGACTCTGATACATGGAAGTCAGGTATTTACTGATTTTCAGCTCACAGTCATCTGCCGCCTGACGCAAGGCCGGATCAGGATCAACATTGCTATATAAACCGATAGGTGAAACAAAATCACCAATCGATGCCTGCAATGTATCCCAAGCTGCCAGATAAGGACGGGCTTCGGCCTTATTTTTGATTTTCTGGCTTTCAAATTTCTGGATATCTTTTTGCATTTTATCCAGATTGGCATCGCACAATGCCGGAATTTCTGCAGCCTTGAACAAAGGCAAAAGCTGGGTTTGGGTCTCTGCCATGACGGTTTGAGATCCCCCGATCATCGCCAGACAGAGTGTGGTAAATTTCAAGTGTTTTAATGTCATCATCATCTCCAGCTTTTTCTTACTTTTTAGTATCAATATCGATATACATCCATTCTGTGGACAGAATCGGATGGGACTTGTGCCCAATAACATGAGGTTGCGCTAATGCATTACGGTAGGTGCTATACAGCATCATGGTGGGCATATTGACCTCTAGAATACGGGTCATTTTGCGATAAACCAGATCCCGTTCAGGACCCGGTGGCATGCTCTGACTCTGTTCATATAAACGGTCATATTCCGCATGCTTGAAACAGGCATTATTGGTGACATTGACGTTTTTGCCATAGAACAACTGCATGAAGTTGTCAGCATCCGGATAATCGGCAATCCATGCAGAGCTTTTAAACATGGTTTTACATTGCTTTTCCAGCTTAATGCCTTCAGCAAATGGCATGGCCTTACTGGTCAGTTTGATATGAATATTATCTAGGGTCTTTTTCCAGAATTCGCCCTGTTGCTGACCACGACTGGTATTGGCCGTAATCAGTTCAATCACCAGAGGTTTGCCTTCAGGAGTTCTCCGCCAGCCATCCGCACCGATCTTGTAGTTATAGCGATCCAGCAACATGTTGGCTGCCTTGACCGAATATAGCGTACTGGTTTTATAAGCGGGTGAATAGCCTGCAACTCCTGGCGGAATAGGCATGTGCAGTTTTGCGCCATCTCCTTTTAGTAATACGCTAATCATGTTTTCAACAGAAAAAGCCATTGCCATCGCACGACGTAAGGCTATTTTTTCTGGCGTAAAGCCACCCACCACCGGGTCTTGCATATTCCAGTAATGGTAGTTAATCGATGGCTCCAACATGCGTGAAAGCTTGATGCCTTGCTTGACCAGCTCAGGTTTTAACTTGTCACCATCCAATGCCTGCACGACCAGATCGCCGTCGATTTCCACCAGATCCAGTTCATTTTTCTTGAATGACAACATCCGTGATTGTGCTTCTTCAATGACACGCACATCAATGGTGCCGATTTGAGGCATTTTTTTGCCCTGCATCGCACTGACAATCGCTTGGTCTTCTGCAGTGTTAGCTTTATAGTTCCAGACAAAACCACGGTAGGCCGGATTCGGCTTTAAGATAATGCGTGATCCCGGTGTCCAGCGGCTAAGTACATAAGGCCCTGTACCGACTGGCTTACTCATCACCCAGCCAGCTTTGTCTTTGTACTTTTCAATGACTTCGCGTGCGACTGCGGCAGCCGGACCATGTGCCAGCAACATCGGAAAGTTCTGATCCGGATTATTCAGCTTGAGTACCAAGGTATAGCGATCTGGAGTCTGAATGCCTTCAAATGGATTTTCATAGACTTTGCCATTTTTTTTCGCCATGGCTGTCCATGCTTCCAGCCCTTTGATCCGACCATCCAGCAGCCAGCTATTAGGTGAATTAAGCTTTGGATCTAAGAGACGCTTTAGAGAATAGGCATAGTCATAGGCGGTCAGTTCACGTTTTTTACCACCAAAGACCGGATCATCTGCAAAGTAAATGCCCTTTTTAACTTTAATGGTATAAGTCAAACCGTCTGCACTGACTTGAGGCATATCTACCGCAGTCAATGACACCAGTTTCGCTGGTGAGGCCAGATAATCATAGGTATATAAAGTTTCGAAAATCGCTGAGTTAATCTTGGCCGAATATCGGTCATGGATATAACCGGGATCGAAACCGGTTTCAGCCGCGGGAAAGACCGTTTTTAAGACTTTATTTGGATTAGCGGGATTAGCAGCCCATGTGGGTGCAGCACCGGCCATCATTAAACTGGCCATTAAAACCCCACTGGCCAGCTTTTTTAAAGCGTTTGTATTCACATTCATACTGGTTCTTAATCTTCTCAAGTTATTTTTTAATAGGTTCAATATCCAGATATTGCCAAACTGCCCTAGTCACCGGATGTGCCTTAAAGCCTTGTACCTGTGGGTGAATCAGCCAGTTGCGTACCCGGGTATTGTGTAGAATCCACGGATTATCGGCCTCCATCTGGCGGTTCATCTGCTCATAATATGAAGTACGTTGCTGAGGCGGCAGTTTCATTGCAGTTTGATACAGCGCATCATAGGCTTTGGAGGTATAGCAGCTCAGGTTACCTTGCTGGGCATTTGGGCCATACAGCAACTGGGCAAAGTTTTCCCCTTCCGGATAATCTGCAATCCAGGCACCACCCCACATCATGTGTTTGCACTGGGTGGCTTCTTTTAAATTGTCGGCAAAATTACTGACTTTAAATTCAACTTTTACCCCGATTGCATCCAGGTTCTTTTTCCATAGCTCCGCAGAAATGACGGAAGAACTTGAGCTGGTCGAGTTCATTTTCAAAACCAATGGTTTGCCATCAGGCAAGGTGCGGTAACCGTCGGCGCCTTTCTTGTAGTCAAAGCGATCGAGCAGTTTATTGGCAAGCAATGGGTTGTAGGCAATGCTGCTTCTATAATTCGGGTTATATCCGCCCACGCCTTCAGGAAGAATCATTTCAGCTTTAACCGCATGGCCCTTGTATAGCTGCTGGATGGCTTCTTTCTGGTTATAGGACAAAGCAATGGCACGGCGTAGTGCTACTTTTTCCAGTGAGTTCCCACCAATCACCGGATCACGCATGTTCATGATGGTATAGGTGATTTCCGGTTCTTTATTCGGATAATGCAGGATGCCTTTTTTCTTGTATTCACTTTTCAGCTGCTTATTTTCCAGTGCCTGTTCAGCACCGCTTGCAGTCAGTTTGTCATAGTCTAATTGTCCAGATTTTAAAGCCAGCCAGCGCGACTGTTCTTCTTCAATGATGCTGATTTTAACCTTACCAATTTGTGGCATCTGCTTGCCTTGCATGGCTTTAACAATCCGTTGATCCCACTCTGAACCATCCCCCTTAAAGTTCCAGACAAAACCGCGATAATTTGGATTAGCAGTTAACTCAATACGGCTACGCGGCACATATTTGTGTAACTGATATGCCCCTGTTCCGACTGGATGCTGACCTACCCGATCGCCATAATGTTCGATGACTTCGCGTGCAGTACCAGCAAAAGCGACATAGGCCAGAATGTAAGGAAAGTTCAGGTCTGAACGGGTCAGGGTAATTTGCAAGGTATATTTATCTAGGGCTTTTAAACCGGCAATCGGAGCATCATAGTTAAATTTTCCCGTTTTTTTGGCCTGCTGGATGACTTGATCTGCGCCAAGAATTTTGCCTTCGATAAAGGAAAAAGAAGGAGAATGATTTTTCGGATCCATGATCCTTTGCATGGAGTAGATATAATCACGCGCCACCAGTTCACGCTTTTTGCCCTGAAAGGCTGGATCATCACTGAAATAAATTCCTGGCTTGACTTTAAAGGTATAAACTTTGCCATCCTGCTCAACCTTGGGTAAAGATTCAGCTGTATTTGGAGCCAAGATTGCCGGCCGCGCCAGATAGTCATAACGCAACAAAGGCTCAAAAATAGCTTCAGCAACGCTACCACTATAAAAATTATAGGTTTTGACCATATCAAAACCGTCATCAGGTGCTTCGAAAGCCAGGTTTAAAACTTTATCCGGATGTGCAGATGATTTTGCCCAGGCAGTTTGCCCCGAGCTCATAGCCAAGGCCAAAATCGTCATGCTAAAAAGTGCTGATTTCAAATTTGTACCTATTCTTTATCTTGAAGTTTTATTGCTATAGGAAGTTTTAAATACATCATCCCATATTTGCTTCAATGGATGCGTCAAAGCTGGACAGATGGAATAAACTGAACAAAGCGAATTTCATGCCATCCTTGCAAAAAATAGGGATTCCTTCCTGTTTTTAACTGAAAAAAGTTTATTTTTATTAATTATTTAAAACATTATGAATAACATAATATTTTCCATGAATCACTAATTAAATTTTTACCCTTAAAATTCTCACTAAAGTTCATTTCGCACAAAAATAACTCAACCCTGTTTCATCTTATTGCACTATTGTATACCTTTAGGTAAACAATAAATAAACACAAGTACTTGTATTATAAAAAATTTATTTTATAAAAATATTGTATATTTTATGTAAAAATTATGCACCATGATTAAACTTTATTCAATTTCCCTCTCATTTTTGGACTACTTTCTTATTCATTAAATATTTATTTATTGCTTTGACAGGGGTCTCATTTCCTTCTTTCTTCAGATTCGATACACAGACTTCTTAATTTTTCTTCAATATCGCTCAATAAATTCAAACCTCATTCAATTAAATTAATATTTTTCAATTACTTAAAAATATAAAAATATAAAATTTTATAAGTTGGCATTCGCCTTGCTTAGATCAACCCAGCACTACTTCACATAACAAAAGGGTGAAATTTACGATGAAAAAAAATAAATTGGTCGGATCTATGGGGGCTCCAACCGTCAGCAAAAGACTACTCAAGTTAAGCGCACTCAGCTTAAGTATGATGTGTCTGCCGCTGGCCCATGCCGAAGAAGCAGCATCTGCTGAACAGCCAACTAAAGTTCAGAAAGTGACAGTGACGGGTTCATCAATCAAGGGGGTCGCTGCACAAAGTTCTTCACCAATCACCGTCATCAAAGGTGAAGATCTTGCGAACCAGGGTGTAACTACTGTTGAAGAAGCCTTAGTAAAAGTCAGCGCGAACCAGGCTGGTTTCTCTACTGCTCAAAACGTAGGTGCAAGTAATACTTCAGGTTCGACAGCCAACTTACGTGGTCTAGGCTCAGACAAAACACTTGTGCTTTTAAATGGCCGTCGTCTTGCCTATAGTGCATTTAGTACAGATAGTACGAACTTAAACATCATCCCTATGGCGATGATTGACCGTATTGAGATTTTACGTGATGGTGCTTCTGCAGTTTATGGTGCAGATGCGATTGCGGGGGTAATCAACTTCATCACCAAATCTGAATACAATGGCTTAGGTGTTACCGGAGCCTTACATGAAACCGAACATTCAGGTGGTGAGAAACGACAAGCTGCGATCTTCGGTGGTTTCGGTGACCTAGATGAAAATGGCTTTAACGTCATGGGTGTCTTGGACTACCGTAAATCTAACCAGATCCATGCTCAACAGCGTAAAGTCAGCCGCCGTGGTGGTGTAATTCCTGAATTAGGTATTGATGCTGGCTCTGCAAGCGGCTTCCCGGCAAACATCTATGATCCAACCACTGGTTATTTAGGTAACCCATACCCAGATGACTGTAATAATGTTCCTTGGTCTTCTCCAGATGACGGCTTCTGTTATCTAAATACGCAGGCTTTAATTGCGATCAAACCACAGGTTGAAACACTATCTGCATTAGGTAAAGGGACATTCAAGCTTAATGATTCATTAAATGCGGTTGGTGAATACGTGTTTACACGTTCTGAAGTATCCACTTCAATTGCACCAGACGTTTATGGCCGTACCGTGACTTTACCTTCAAGCAGCCAATACTATCCAGGTAATGGTATTACTCCGGCTATTACAGATGGCGAGTTAAGCGGTGATCCACTTCAACTTTACCTCCGTTCTCAGGCAGGTAACCGTCAAAGTATGTCAACCAATGACTCACACCGCTTCTTTGCAGGTATTGAAGGTGAGGCATTAGGCTGGGATATCAACGCAGGCGTGTCATACGCGAAAAGCGAAGCAACTGATGAATTTACAGGTGGTTACTTACACCGTAGCAACCTACAAACTGCATTGAATGAAGGTCGTATCAACCCATTCGGTCCAGCACGTCCAGGCGATACCCCTTGGGAATCATTTGTGATTAATGGCGAAACTAACATCGCCTCTTTAGAGTCTACAACTGCAGACTTTACGATCAGTCGTCCAATTTTTGAACTACCTGCAGGTGATGTTGGCTTTGCCTTCGGTGGTAGCTTCACGACTCAGGACTGGGAAGCGAAAGTAAACTCTGAAATCGTGGCTCAAGTACCAGGTTCTGGTATTGACCCGAGCAAACCAATCAGTAAGGGTGATCGTGACATCACAGCATTCTTTACTGAATTCCAGATCCCAATCCTGCCAAGTCTGGAAGCTCAAATTGCTGCCCGTTATGATGACTATAGCGACTTCGGTGATACCTTCAACCCGAAAGTTGGTCTACGTTGGGAACCAATGAAGGAAGTCATGTTACGTGCATCTTATAGCACCGGTTTCCGTGCACCAAGCTTGTACGAAATCAACGCGCCAATCAGTGAAACCTGGACAGGTGCGAAATACAATGACCCTGTGTTATGTCCAGGTGGTACGCCAGTTGAACCTAAATACCAGGTTGAATGTAATACCCAGTTCAAGCGTACCCAAGGTGGTTCACCTGACCTGCAACCAGAAGAATCTACATCGTTCACTGCTGGTTTAGTATTTGAACCAATCAAAAACCTGGTCCTCACTGCTGACTACTTCAATATCGAGATCGATGGTCTGGTAGGTACAGTGGGTGAATCATCAATCTTTGGTAATCCAGACCTTTATGCAGACCGTTTCATACGTGATAGCGAAGGCCGTATCCAGCACATCCGTACTACCCTGATGAACTCTGGCGGTTTAAAAACTTCAGGTGTAGACCTGAGCCTGAACTACCTGACACCTAAAACTTCTACTGGTCGTTTCGGTTTCGGTATTGATGGTACTTACGTGATCAATCTGGACTACCAAAGTGAACCAGGCGGTGAATGGTCTGGTCTAGTAGGTAAATATGAAGACCCGGCAGTAGTTCGCTGGAAACATGTTGCCAACCTGAACTGGTCTTATGAAGACTGGAAAATGATCTTTGAACAACAGTTCACTCGTGGTTATGAAGACTACTCTGGCGAACGTGATGTGGGTGACTACACACTTTATAACTTCGCAACAACTTATAAAGGCTTCAAAAACCTGGAGTTGACTGGCGGTATCCTCAACATCTTTGATGAAGAGCCTGCTGCATCTGATGTTCTGGATAACTTCCAATACGGTTATGACCCTCGTTACTCAGATCCTACAGGTCGTACTTACTACATCCGTGGTACTTACAAATTCTAAGACAAGCTTTCTGCAAATACAGCGCCATGCTGTATTTGCAGTATTCATATCATTTTAGCCAAACAAAAAATAATGCAGCTACATCAGCTTTGAAATAAACCGTTATTTCTTGTTTGTCTTAAATTCCAGGAGTCATGATGAGCACAACGTTTGAAGACATAGAAAAAAGCTCCGCCAAAAAGTTGACTGGAATTGGTGTCGTGATTTTCTTGCATATCCTGGTGGGCCTGGTGCTAATGGCAGGTATGGCAAAAGACATCATCAAACCGTCAGAAGAACCGGTTGAATTGATGATTATTCAGGATATTAAACCACCAGAACCAGAGCCACCTAAAGAAACCCCACCTGAGCCACCTAAAATGGTAGAAAAAGTGGCACAGGTTCCTGAGGTTAAACCGGTAGAAAAAGTGGTTCCGGTACAGAAAACACAGCCTACACCAACCGTCACTCAACCGGTTGCAGAACCAACGCCTGTAGCTGCAACAACACCATCCCCAAGTCCGGTAGCTGCACCAGCTCCAGTTGTTGCAGCGGCGCCTGCTGCTCCACCGCAACCAACTGGCGTTACACGTGGCGTATCTCAAGGTGAAGCGGGTTGTAAGCGTCCAGATTACCCGCGCGATGCATTAATGAATGAAGAGCAAGGTAATGTGCTGATCTCTGTCTTTGTGAATACCGACGGCAAAGTGAAAGATGCCAAAGTGAAAAAATCCAGTGGCAGCCGTTCTCTCGACCGTGCAGCGTCCAAGGCTTTCAGCTTATGTACCTTCAAACCTGCAATGAAAAATGGTGAACCACAAGAATCTTGGTACGACATTCCCTACGAATTTATCTTGGACTGATCCAGACAACAGATTAAAAAACAAAATGAGGAGATTCATTATGAAAAACGCACGATACACTTTAAAAAATATCACTGCTGCAAGTGTCATTGCGGCAAGTACTTTACTACCTTTGCAAACCGTATTTGCTGAAGAATCCCCTACACCTGCAACGACCGTCACTGAAACGGCAACCACAACTCCTGCGACTGTCGCTGAGCCTACACCGCCAGCACCTGCTGCAGCTGAAAAACCTGCCAGCAACCCTTATGGTCTGGAAGCCATGTGGAAAGAAGGTGACATGGTGTCTAAAGTGACCCTGTTCATTCTGGTGATCATGTCAATCGGTACCTGGTACATCATGATCACCAAGTGCTTGCAACAAGGCAAGATTCGCAAACAGGCCAAAGAAGCAGAACATCAGTTCTGGGAATCTTCTTCATTGGACAATGCAGCGCAAAATCTGGATGAAGCCAGCGTATATCGTTTTATCGCTGAAAAAGGCATCAAGTCAACCAAAAACCATGGCGGCACTTTACTTGAACGTATCGACTTTAATACTTGGGTTACGATTTCTATTTCACGCGCAGTCGACAAGATTCAAAGCCATCTGAGTGGTGGTCTGGCATTCCTTGCTACAGTCGGTTCTACTGCACCTTTCGTAGGTCTGTTTGGTACCGTTTGGGGCATTTACCATGCACTGACTGCTATTGGTATCTCCGGTCAGGCATCAATTGATAAAGTTGCTGGTCCGGTCGGTGAAGCACTGATCATGACTGCAATCGGTCTGGCAGTGGCAGTTCCTGCAGTACTTGGCTACAACTGGTTAACTCGCCGTAATAAAGCGGTGATGGAAGAAGTTCGTACCTTCGGTTCTGACCTGCATGCTGTACTACTGAGCGGCGAAATCAGCTCAAACAATCCTGTTCACCGCGACACAAAATAAAAATGGGGGTCAACCATGGGAATGATGGTCAATTCAAACGACAGCGATGATGAGGTCATTGGTACCATTAATACCACGCCTCTGGTTGATGTGATGCTAGTACTGCTGATTATCTTTCTGATTACAGTACCGGTTGCAATTCATACCGTACCGGTCGATCTGCCTGAAGAACGTAATGTCCCGTATGAAACCAAGCCGGAAAATATCCAGCTGGCAGTCAATAAAAATGGCGATATCTTCTGGAATGAATCCTATATTCCGGACAAGGCAATTTTACTGACCCGTTTACAGGCAGAAGCCCAGAAACGTCCTCAGCCTGAAGTGCATATTCGCGGTGATCAAAGAACAGCTTTTGAAGCGATTGATCAGGTCATCAGTACTACCCAGCAAGCAGGTATTGGCAAGATTGCATTTGTCACGACCCCGCCCGCTTCACCTTAAGATTGAGGGAGAATCCAGTTATGGGAATGAATGTTGGCTCAAATCAAGATGATGATGTAATGCTGGACGTCAACATGACACCATTGATTGATGTCATGCTGGTCTTACTGATTATGTTTATTATCACTATTCCGTTGCCGAATAATTCGATTAATATCAACCTGCCGAATGGTACACCACCACCGACTGAGGAAAAACCGCCAGAGATTGTGAATTTACGTCTTGATGCTCAAGGCCAGATCTTCTGGAATGATCAGCCGGTGGCGAATGCCCAAGCGCTAGAAGCCTTATTCAAGACCGTGGCGCAAAAAGCCGATCAGGATCAGATTAAAATCAAGGCTGATTGTGCAACTGAATACAAGCATATCGCGATGGTGATGGCTGCGGCTCAGCGTCTGGAAGTAAAAAAAATCGGAATTGTCAGCAACAACAATTCTTAAGTCTACAGAATCAAAAAAACCCAGCATCTGCTGGGTTTTTTATTATTCAATATCTTACATTTGTGACTGGATATAGTTTTGCAGACCAATCAGCTCAATCAAACGTAACTGTTTTTCTAACCAGTAAGTATGGTCTTCTTCCGTATCTGACATTTGCTGGCGCAGCATGTCACGGGTCACATAATCGCCCTTCTCTTCACAAAGTTTTACCCCTTGAGCCAGCTTTTCACGGACATGATACTCAAGCTTCAGGTCAGCTTTCAGGCAGGTCACCACATTTTCACCAACTTCGATGTCATCACGCTGCATATTTGGCGTACCTTCAAGGAACAGGACACGACGAATCAGGGCATCTGCATGCTGTGCTTCTTCCTGCATTTCATGGTCGATGCGTTCAAAGATTTTCGTCAGACCCCAATCTTCATACATACGAGAGTGAATCAGGTATTGATCACGAGCAGCCAGTTCGCCACCGATCAGCATATTTAAATAATCTACGACTTCTGGATTACCGCGCATTTGAATTACTCCCTGCTTTTATCATCCTATTATGGAGAAAAGATTTTTGATTTGCAAAAGCAAAATTATGGTAAATGTCTGATTTTTATATAATTAAAATGAGAAGCACTTGCATTTACGCTCTCTATTCGGACAATTCCCATTTATAAAACAACATCTTGCATTTTTCGTTCCGTTTTTATTCAATCCAGCAAGCTGGAATATTCAAACGTTAATTTTTGTAAATATTAATAAGCACTTATCTTGTTGTTTATTTTTATTTTGGACTCACCTGTTTAGCCTGGTTCATGCATAATTGTGCCTACGATGAAAGAAGTTAAAACAACAACGGTTTAAATATGACATTACAACATAGCACAGCACCTGTTCTGGTCACCGGCGCATCTGGCTATATCGCCAGTTGGGTCATCCAGAAACTTTTGAAACAAGGTTATACCGTACATGCCACTGTACGTGATCTGAATAAAACACAGAGTTATACGCACCTAGAACAAATTGCAGACAGCAGCCCGGGGATCCTAAAGCTGTTTGAAGCCAACTTGCTCAAGCCCGGTTCTTTTGATGCGGCCATGGAAGGTTGTGAAATTGTCTTTCATATGGCCTCGCCTTTTGTGGTCACCAATTATAAGGATGCGCTTAAAGACATTATTGAACCAGCAATTCTGGGCACGCAAAATGTGCTGAATAGTGCCAATAAAACTGAATCCGTCAAACGTGTGATTGTCACCTCAAGTATTGCCTCAACATATGGCGATGCGATTGATATTTTGCAAACCGAGCACACCAGTTTTGATGAATCTCACTGGAATACCACCAGTTCAGAAACCCATCAGCCTTATCCGTATTCCAAAGTCATGGCAGAACGCAAAGCTTGGGAAATGGCGGAAGCGCAGGATCGCTGGGACCTGATCTGTATCAATCCGGCACTGGTCTTTGGGGAATCCTTAACGCCTAATACTCAATCAGGCAGTGTGGAAGTTCTGCAACAGTTTGCCAATGGCATGACTTTACTCGGCGTTCCACCGATGTGGAATGGTGTGGTGGATGTTCAGGATGTTGCTGAAGCCCATATCCGTGCCGCCTTTAATCCGGAAGCGCATGACCGTTATATTATCTGTAGTGAGACTTTAAGCCTGCTAGAAATGGGTAAAATCCTGCGTGAAGCCTTTGGTCCTAAATTCCCGTTCCCGCGCAACCAGTTGCCAAAAACGGCTTTCAAGATTTTTGGTCCTCTGGCCGGCTTTAGCCGCAAGTTTGTTGAACTCAATATGGGTTATCCAATTTTCTTTAATGCCCAAAAAAGTAAGGATGAACTCGGTCTGGAATATCGTCCGGTGAAAGAAAGTCTGGTCGAACATTTCCAGCAATTGCTGGATGATGGTGTGGTGAAAAAATATATTCCTTAACCGTACTCGCTCAAACCTGATCTGACAGTGACCGACTTTTTATTGTGTCTGTCAGATTTAGTTTGAGCTTATGCATCAAGTCATTTATCGGCAAGCTTATGACGA
The DNA here is from genome assembly GCF_002324975.1 of Acinetobacter sp. UBA1496. Classification (NCBI taxonomy): domain Bacteria; kingdom Pseudomonadati; phylum Pseudomonadota; class Gammaproteobacteria; order Moraxellales; family Moraxellaceae; genus Acinetobacter; species Acinetobacter sp. UBA1496. The sequence goes on from NZ_DCRI01000093.1 coordinate 39,043, forward strand.
CTGCTTAAAAATCTACTTAAGCAGAAGTCCAACGCGCATTTTTCCACGCTTGCTGTTGCTTTACATCTAGAAAAGTCCAAGCTACAAAACGACTCTCTTTTTGCCCCTGGGTCATTTTAATGGTTTTTACATCCACTGCACCGCACTTACGCAAGGTATTTAACAGCATAGGCAATGTGGTTTTCTTAGAAACCAGTGTACTAAACCAAAGACATTGCTCAGCAAACTGTGTGCTCTCTTGTACCATCTGGCAAACAAAGCGTTCTTCTCCACCGTCACACCACAGCTCGTTCTTTTGTCCACCAAAGTTTAACACCACTTTAGACCGATCAACCGGTTTGCCAAGTTTGCGTAATTTTTGCGTTGCTGTGGCATTTGCTTCATCTTGCGAAGCATGAAATGGTGGGTTACACAGGGTCAAATCAAAACGATCTGAAGGTTTAATCACCCCTTTGAAAATATTGCTCGGTGTCTTTTGCAATCGAATCTGAATCCCCTTCCTGAGATTCGGATTTGCCTCCACAATAAATTGTGCACTTTTCACCGATGCCGAATGAATGTCTGAGCCAACAAATTTCCAACCATAACTACGATGCCCAATGATCGGATAAATACAGTTCGCCCCTACCCCAATATCTAATACGTGAACGGCGTGTCCTGTTGGAATCTGACCTTTATTATTATCACTTAACAAGTCCGCCAAATAGTGAATATAGTCGGCTCGACCTGGAATCGGTGGGCAAAGATAATCTTGAGGAATATCCCAATATTGAATGCCGTAAAAATGCTTGAGCAATGCTTTATTGAGCATTTTCACAGCTTGAGGATCAGAAAAGTTGACTGAAAGATCGTTATATTGATTCGGGCTGACAAAAGGCGCAAGTTCCGGACAAGTCTTGATAAGCTCAGGAAAATCATAACGACTGCGATGCAGATTTCGTGCATGTAATTGCGATTTTTGTTGCGGAAAAGATTTCTTTGCTTGCGCCATGTGTATGCCAATCATCAACGGGAGAATAGAATCAATCAGGCAGGATCTATACCTGCAAATGAATCGATATTGTACGTGAATTCAACTTACATTGCCGAACCCGTCCTTGTATTTGTCTATCCTCCCCTCTCATTCACCTATAGTTTTGAATTAGCAATAAAAAAGACACCTTAAGATTCATCATCCTGGGTGTCTTTTTTATTTGAGTCATTGTTTAGAACTGATTATTCTTCGATTTGCCCATGCTCTTTCATCAAAGCAATAAATTGCGCTTCATTGATCACGGGCACACCGAGTTTTTCTGCTTTATCGAGCTTAGAACCCGCTTTTTCACCCGCCACCACACATTTGGTTTTACTCGATACACTGCCACTGACCCGTGCACCTAAGGCTTGCAACAGTTGTGTTGCTTCATCACGTCCCATAGAACTTAAAGTTCCAGTCACTACCCAACTTTCACCATTCAGTGGTTGGCGCGTTGGTGCAATTGGTGCATCCCAATGAATACCGGCAGCCAACAAGCGATCCAATACTTCCAGGTTATGCGGTGCCTGGAAGAAATCAACAATCCACTCTGCGGTAATATCACCAACATCCGGTGTTTTCTTTAAAGCGTCTACATCAGCACTACGTAAAGCGTCGAGAGTCTGGAAAGTATTGGCCAGCATACGTGCTGTCGTTTCACCTACGCTACGAATCCCGAGCGCATAAATAAACGCTGCCAATGTAGTTTTCTTGCTGTTCTCAATCGAATCAATGAGATTTTGAACGGACTTTTCACCCATTTTTTCGATTTGCAGTAATTGCTCACGATGCTCATGCAAGTGATAAATATCCGAGACATCTTTTAAAAGATTGAGATGTAACAGTGACTCCACCCAGCGATCGCCCAGACCTTCGATATCCATAGCCTTACGTGAAACAAAGTGACGGATGGTTTCGATGCGCTGCGCCGCACAATACAGTTCACCTGAACAACGTGCCAGTGCTTCACCTTCCGGCATGACGACTGGAGAACCACACACCGGACAGTTCTCAGGTAAATACACTTCTACAGCATCGGCAGGACGAAATTCTGGCCAGACTTTTTCAACTTTAGGAATCACGTCACCACTACGGTAAACGCTGACCGTATCCCCGATCCTTACATCCAGACGGTGAATTTCACCAATATTATGCAGGGTCACATTGGAAACCGTCACACCGCCCACGGCAACCGGATTTAAACGTGCCACAGGGGTCAACGTTCCGGTACGGCCCACTTGCCAGTCAATATTTTCAACGGTGGTCAATGCCGCCACTGCCGGGAATTTATAAGCGGTTGCCCAACGTGGTTCACGGCTCAAGAAACCCAGTTTTTGTTGCTGTTTCAGGTCATTGACCTTAATGACCATACCATCGATTTCGACACTAAGCTTTGAACGTTCTTCAATGATTTGCTCGTAAACTTTTTGCACTTCCTGGATGCTACTGCAGATAAAATGCCGCTCACCAACAGCAAAGCCAAATTGCTGTAGCCATTCCAAACTGCCTGACATTGTGGTTTGACCATGATGTGGTACACACTGGGCAATTCCATAAGCATAGAAAGCCAAAGGTCTAGAAGCTGCAATATTCGGATCAAGCTGGCGTAAACTGCCGGCCGCAGCGTTACGTGGATTGGCAAAAGTTTTTTCGCCTTTCGCTGCATTGGCCGCATTCAGACGTTCAAAGCCGGATTTCGGCATCAGCACTTCGCCTCGCACTTCCAGTAATTCTGGAATCACGCCATTCACTGGAGACAGAAATTTCGGCAGGTTACGAATGGTTTTGACATTCTGGGTAATATCTTCGCCAGTTTCCCCATCACCACGAGTGACACCACGAACCAGTACGCCATGTTCATACCAGAGGGAAATTGCCAGACCGTCAAATTTCAGCTCAACATCGTATTCAATCTTTTGATTGGGTAAACGCTCTTCAATACGGCGTGCGAAAGCAAACAGATCATCCTGATTGAACACGTTGCCTAAAGACAGCATTGGCACCGCATGCGTTACGGTCAGAAATTTGGAAAGTGCCTGACCGCCTACTTTAACTGTCGGTGTGTCTGGCTGTTGTAAATGTGGATATTGTTCTTCTAAAGCTTTGAGCTGATGAAAGAGCTGATCATATTCACTGTCTTCAATCGTAGGTCGATCCATCACATAATAAGCATGATTATGCTTGGCAATCAGTTGAATCAATTGACGCATTTGCGCAATGACAGTGGCATCTTGGGTCATAATTTCACCATAAAAAAGGGCGGAAAATCCGCCCTATACAATATTCAGCTTTTCGCTATTATAAAAATCGGATTCTGCAGATTCAATATTGGAATATTAAACTTCTGCAGTCTGTCCAGCACGATAATCAATCGCCTGATGACGCCAGAATTCACGTAATTGTGGGGTCATTTCCTGCTGGTTCTGATCATAAACCAGACCATCCACTTCACGCGCAATCAGACGTGAAATGCTGTCCATGGTATCGAAGGCATTCTGTACATCACTATGCGGTAAAGCCAGGAAGAATGCCAAACCTTTGACTTCTTCAGTCGACAGAGTTTCTAAGTCAAAACCTTCCATACCGGTATCTGCCATACGCAATACTGAAAATAGCAGTTTCGAGCCATCTTCACTATAACGATGGAAACATGCCAGCTCACCATAACGCAGGCCATATTTCAATAAAACTTTTAAGGTTTTTTCACCTGAAAGAGCACGGCCCTGTGGATAAACATGCAAAGAAATAATCGTTTCAGCATTAGCCAGCGAACATTCTTCATCCACAATTTTTTGCTCATGTAGATGTGCATCCAGAATACTACTTTCATCATTGAAGTCAGAAATTTCAGCTTTCTCGATATTGCTATTCAGGCTAAATTCAGCTGCTTTAGGCTCTTTTTCTGTTTCTGCTACTTCTACTGTTTCAGGCTTATTTTCTTGTTCAGCAGATGTTGTGGTTTCTTCAGCTTTGGTTACTTCCGGTTCTGCTTCCTCTGCAACCACCGGTGTATCGAGTGAACTTGCTGCTTTGGTTTCGGGCTGGGCGGTTTCAGTCAAAGTTGGCTCTACTTTGGCTGCTTCTTGTTGTTCTTCCGCAGGTGCAATATTGTTTACCACTTCTTCATTCAGACTCGGTTCCACACGTGCAGCTGCCGGACTTTCTGTTTTAGACAGTTGAGATCGTACATGCCTTGGAATAACCGGAGTCTGGCTGTCAGGATCAATATGCAGATCCGCATCCAGTGACGGTACAGCCTCCGCAGGTTTTTTCAAGATCAGTCTTATGCCGAATAGCATAATCACAATTGCAATAACAATCCCGATAATTGTGGTGATTTCCATGTTATACCTCCGCAGCTAAGCCGTATTCTTTTGCCTGTTCCAAATTTACTGTCACTAATTTTGAGGTTCCCGGTTCAGGCATGGTTACACCTAAAAGATCAGTCGCCATCATCATTGCAAGTTTGTTATGGGTAATATAAATAAATTGCACTTGTTCAGAAAGCTCTTTGACTAACTTACAAAAACGCCCCACATTGGCATCGTCCAGCGGTGCATCCACTTCATCCAATACACAGAATGGTGCCGGATTTAGGCGGAAAATTGCAAAGACCAGTGCTAATGCGGTTAAAGCCTTTTCACCACCAGAAAGCAATGCCAGTGAGCTGTTGCGCTTGCCCGGTGGGCGAGCCATCAGTTTTACACCCGATTGCCATCCATCTTCAAGACTTAAACTCGCTTCACCGCCCTCAAATACTTTCGGGAACAGGTTTTGTAGCTCGGCATTGACCTGATCGAAGGTATTCATAAACAGCTTACGGGTTTCCTGATCAATACTTTTCATTGCTGCCTGCAGCTGTTCAACGGTATTTTCCAGATCCTGAATCTGATGGTTGAGTTCATCATAGCGTTTCGAAACTTCTTCATACTCTTCAGAAGCTGCCAGATTCACTGCACCCAGTTTATCGAATTGAGCCTGTGCTTTTTCCAGTTTGGCCTGATGTACTTTTACATCAATATTCAGCCCTGAAATTACTTCACTATTCAACTCTTTCAGCTGCTCTGAATAATGCTGTAAATCAGATTTGGCAGCTTGCCAAGCCAGACGTTTGGCTTCCAGTTCAGTACGCAATTGTTCATCTTGCTGCTGGAAAGTGTGGCGCTGCTCAGTCAGGTGCTGCTGCTTGCTCTGGATCTGATTCAGCTCGATCTGCCAGTCTGCCCAGGTCTTTTGCAGTTTTTCCGTAATCAGAGCTTGTTCATTAAACTGGCTCTGTAAAGCAGGCAATTCCAGCTGTACCGGATCGACAAACTTTTTGGCCTGTTCTATTTGCGCAATAATCTGCTGATACTGCTCTTTTAAAAACAACTGGTCTTTTTCCAGCAATTCAGCCTGCTGCTGACTTTGTACCGTTTGACGGCGCAGTAATTCCAATTCCTGCTGCGCCTGTTGGGTGACTTGCTGTGAGTCTTCCAGCTGGGCATTAAGTTCTTCTAGCTGGAATTGCAAGGTCTTGTAATTGGGCAGTGCCTGTTCCAGTTTCAGATTCAGTGCATGCAGATCAATTTCCAGATCATCTTTCTGCATCGCATCTTCTTCCAGCTGCTCATCCAGTTGCTGTAACTGGTTCTGCAGTTGCTGTTTTTGTACCGCAAAGGCCTGTGTCGCACTTTGGACTTTGGCAATGTTCAGATCAAGCTGTTGTAACTGCTCTTGTGCCTGCTTCTGCTGCTCATTGATGCTTTGAATCTGGCTTTGCAAAGTTTTTACTTGAGCAGTGAGTTCAGGTAACTGTTGCTCTAGATCTGCGAATTTCGGTTCAAGCTGAGTCAATTGCTGCTCAATTTCATCCAGACGGATACGATGACTCAATGCCCCTTGTCCCGCCTGACTGGCTTCATCATAGTCCAAGGCAATTACCCAATCTGGTCCAACATGATAGCCATCCAGACTTAAGATCGACTGGCCTGTTCTCAGCTGAGTTTGTAAACCAACTGCCCGTTTAAAGTTCTCAGCTACGGCCACCTGTTGCCAGAGCGAATATTGAGGCGCTTCAATCCAGTCTGCTAAACAATGGAGTTCAGCGATCTGAATATTATCCTGTATCATCTGAGCTTTGAGCTGGCGTGCACTATTCTCTAAAAAATGCTCAGTTTCTTCTAATACTTGCGCAGAAAGCCATTTCGCCAGGAACTTTTCAATCAGGCTGGCATGAGCTTTGGCCTGTGGATTCAGCTTCAACACCTGCATTAACTGCACCGCATCCGCTTTGACGTTTGGATTGGCTTTGGTCAGTAACTGGCTCAGGTTTTTGCGTTCTGATTGCAGCACCTGAATTTCTGATTTCATCTGTATGAGCAATTGCTGCTGACCTGCCTGTTCTGCCTGTAGCTGCTCAAGCCCAGTTTTCAGTGTTTTGAGCTGAGTCTCAAAGCCAGTGATTTGCTGTTCAGTTTCAGCTCTATCAGCCTGATACTGTTCCAGCTCATATTGCTGCGCCTGCTGCTGAATTTGTGCTGCCTGCTGTTGCAAGGTTTCTTTTTGCTGTTCAATCCGGACAATATTTTTAGCCAGCTGTTCACTTTGCGCCAGCATTTGCTGTTTACGTTGTTGCTGTTGCTCAACCTGGGTTTTAATCTGAGCAAACTGGGCAGCAATTGTGCCTTGCTGGGATTTCAGATCAGTCAGACCCTGGTTTTGTTCCTGACTTTGACCTTCCTGCTGCTGCAATTGTGCAGTCTGATCTTCGAGTTGTTGATGCAGGGTGTCCAGTTGCAATTCAATCAGCTGTAAACGTTCTTTGGTTTGCGCTTTTTGTTCTTCCAGCTTGACCAGACTGGTCGAGTTCTGCTGCAATAAGGACTGCTTTTGCTGCAGGGTCATTTTCAGTTCGCTGAGCTTTTTCTCAGCCTGTTGCCATTCAGTTTGTAGCGGTGTGGACTGTTGAATCAGGCGCTGGAACAGTTCACTGGTCGCTCCCAGATCATGCTCAACAGTAGTCAATTCAGAACGTACCAGCTTAAAATTCTCGCCCAGTGTATTCATCTGCACAGTATACTCTTCTTGCAGACGCTGGCTTTGTTCACACTGAAATGACAGGATTTCGATCTTGATGGTACGGATCTGGCCTTCCAGTTCCTTATATTGAATCGCAGTTTCTGACTGGCGTTTTAAGGTTTTAAGCTGAGACTTTAACTCTGAGGCAATATCTTCCAGACGCGACAGGTTCTGCGTAGTGTGATCCAGATGCAGCATGGTCTCGCGGCGACGTGCCTGATAACGGGAAACACCGGCAGCTTCTTCAATAAAGACTCGCATTTCTTCCGGCTTGGCATCCACCAGACGGTTAATCATGCCCTGTTCAATAATTGCATAAGAACGCGGTCCTAGACCGGTTCCCAGAAAAATATCGGTAATATCACGACGTCGGCATTTGGTGCCATTCAGGAAATATTCAGACTTGCCATCACGGTTAACCTGACGACGCACTGCCAGCTCATTATAGGCATTATACGCACCGCCCAGCTTGCCATAGGTATTATCAAAGCGCAGTTCTACACTAGCGATGCCCACCGGTTTACGCTTGGCAGTTCCGGTAAAAATCACATCCTGCATGCTGCCACCACGTAGTTGGCGCGCACTGGACTCACCCATCACCCAGCGTATGGCATCAATCACATTTGATTTACCACAACCATTGGGTCCCACCACTGCAGTCCGGTTATCCTTGAAGTGTAAGGTGGTACTGTCAGCAAAAGATTTGAAGCCTGAAAGTTTTAAACTGCTTAAACGCATAGTGTCCTGATTTAACGTCGTGAGCGTCTGGCCCACGCAAGTTCAATTTGTTTCATCCGTGTCAGAGATTCCAACACAAGGTTGCGCAAGTGTCGACAAAAATCTTCCATAAATAACGTCGCCTGATGGGATTTACGAATTAAAATCGCTTCCGTCACCAGTTTAAATAATTCAAAAGATTCCTGTAGCTCACGTCTTGAAATATTCAGGGTCAGAAAATAGCTACGGCGTAAAGATGGCAATAGTTCCTGATAGTAGCGCATCAGGTAAAGATTACCGACCATCTCCTGTTGCTGGGCCATTCCCTGAAAGATCAAATCATAAAACTTTTCGGTATGGCCTTGGCGGGTTTCGGCTTCCAATTGTTCTAATAATAGCTGAATGCGCTCTGCCTCATGACTGCGCCAGGTCTCCGCCATACGATGTACCATCTGCCCCAGCAATAAAGAGGTCAGGTCAAACAGGGCACGAACCTGCATGGCCGACATTTCCGAGACAATAGCACCGCGACGCGGGAAGATTTCAATCAACTGGGTACGTTCAAGCAAGAGCAAGGCTTCTCGGACTGATCCCCGACTGACGTCAAGCTCCGATGCAATTCTGAGTTCCTGGATGCGTTCGCCTTCAACCAGTTCACCCCGGATAATCTGTTCACTGATATGCTTGGCAATCTGTTCAGACAAACTGTGTGCTTCTTGTTGTTGCATACTGTTCCTGTCTTATTTTTATTGATGCAAGTGCAGTCATTCTGGATGACTTTTCAGCTATTAAACGGCTTTTTTGCAGGAAATACTTTGACATTGTCAGACAATCTTGTGTCTATACAGCCAACCCAGTCAAAGAAAAAGGAGAATAGTGACCTATTCTCCTCAAAAAATTTAGCTGATAAAAAATGAGTAGTTCAGGCAGTAAAGCCTTGATAGATAAAATACAGACCAACTGTAGTCAGCAAGGCCGCAAAACATTTTTTTAATAGAACTGGTGATAATAAATGCGCCACTTTTGCACCAAATTTTGCAGTAATAAAACTCATCACACTAATACCAATAAACGCATAAATATGAATATAACCAATCGTATTTGGCACTTCGACTTCAGCTTTCTGACCAAACCAGATGAAACCTAAGGCACCGGCCACCGCGATCGGCAAACCGCAGGCAGCAGAAGTGGCTACCGCTTTCTGGATGACGACACCACAACGATTAAGGAAAGGCACAGTCAAACTGCCGCCACCAATCCCGAATATGGCCGATGCCACGCCAATGCCGCCACCCGCTGCCAGCTGTAATGCAGCTGAAGGCAATTTCTGATTCGGATCAACCTGATAATGTGCGCCTCTAAACATTCTGAATGCAATCCAGACTGCAAAGAAGCCAATCAGCAATTGCAGACCTTGGCCCGATAAATAATCTGCAATTCCAGCTCCTAAGAATGAGCCAATGACCAGGCCGGGTGCCAGATTACGCACTACATCCCATAACACTGCCCCTCTCTGATGATGTGCCATCACCGAACTAATTGAGGTCACAATAATCGTGGCCAGAGAAGTTCCAACTGCCATATGCATAATCACGCTTGGATCGTACTGGAGCTGGGTAAAAACAATGTACAGGATTGGCACGATAATCAGACCACCACCAACGCCAAACAGGCCTGCGGCAAATCCTGCAATTGCACCAATCAATAAATATATGATTAACTCCATAACGACATTTACCACGTTTAGATTCAAATGGATGTAGAAACTCGCGAACTGCAGCAACGTTTAAGTCAAGCAGGCCAACTCCCTGAAGTGCTGCTGATCAAGCCCATTACCACATCGACCAATGACGATGTCCGGGAACTGGCAACCAAAGGGGTACAACAGGTACTGGTGTGTAGCCGCGTGCAAACCCAAGGACGTGGACAGCGTCAACGTCAGTGGATTTCTCCTGAGGGGAACATCTATTTAAGCACATTGCTGCATACACAAACAGCAATCGATGGTCGTCTGGCGCTGGAAATTGCATTAAATATCCTGCAAATGCCAAGTCTAAAAGGACTGGACTTGCAGGTAAAATGGCCCAATGACCTGTACAGCCTGCAAGGGAAATGGGGCGGCATTCTGATTGAACTGATTTCGACCCAACAGGTGGTGGTCGGCGTCGGGATCAATATCAGTCCACTCACGGAAAGCGTTCCAGACCAGCAGGTGACTTCTCTGACTGAATTGGGACTACAGCATGCTTCACGCGTGGATCTGATTGCCGAGTTGTATCTGGCTATTCAGCAAGCGGGTGAATGGTTTAATTATGGCAGTCAGAATCTGCCGGCACGGTTTAACCAATATGCCGCATTTTTCCAGCAAACAGTTGAATTTACCGATATTCAAGGCCAATATTTCGGAACTTTCCTCGGCATTCAGGATGATGGTGCCGTTATTATCGAAACGGATGCAGGGACACAAACATTTTATCAGGGGCAACTCCGTCTCAAAAACGGCGGCTGAACAGGCATCATTCAATGAAAAAACTATGGTTGGATATCGGCAATACACGGCTCAAATACTGGATTACGGAGCAGAACCAGATCATTGAACATGCCGCGGAAATGCATTTGCAATCACCTGCCGACTTACTTCTTGGCTTGATTCAGCACTTTAAGAGTTTAGGCTTGCATCAGGTCGGAATTTCTTCAGTACTGGACAAAGCGAATAATGTCCGTATTCAATCGATTTTGACCTGCCTGAACATTCCTGTAGTTTTTGCCACGGTACAGGCACGCTATGCAGGTTTGATCTGTGGCTATGATGATCCTTCACAGCTTGGGATTGACCGCTGGTTGCAGGTGCTGGCCGTTGCCAAGTCAGCCGACCAAGATTACTGTGTCATCAGCTGCGGGACTGCCCTGACCATTGATCTAGCCCAAGGCCAAGAACATCTCGGAGGTTATATCCTGCCGAATCTGTATTTACAACGCGACTCCCTGATCCAGAATACCAAAGGCATTAAAATCCCGGATGCAGCTTTCGAGGAACTCAGTCCTGGACGCAATACCATTGATGCCGTGCATCATGGCATTTTATTCGGTCTGCTCAGTACCATTGAAAAAGTACTGCAAGATTTTCCGGCACAGCTGATCCTGACCGGTGGAGATGCTGCACTCTTTGCCCAGCATCTCGAACGGTTTCAGCCCGTGATTGAACCAGACTTATTACTTAAAGGCCTGCAGCATTTTGCAGATCATTTGCCAGACACAGTTTGAGGAGCTCGAGTAACTTTGAAAAATCTGCATAGCCATCCAGCTTGTTAAAATGCCCTGCATTTTTGATTTCAAAAATCTGTGCATTCAGGCTATGGCCCAAACGCAGTGAAATCGGTGCAGGTACATAAGGATCATTGCTGGAAAGCAGCATTACAAAGCGTTTGGCACCATGTGATAGATTGTTCAGATCTAACTTTACTGCCTGCACCATTTTATTCAGTTCCGACCAAGCCACCAGTGGTGTATCAAAAGCTGCGACTAACATGAGCCCGCCAATTTTCAATTGTGTACGGCTATAGTGTTCTTCAAGAAACTTTAGAGCACTTAAGCCACCCAAGCCATGCGCAACAATGAAACTATGCTCATCCAGATGCGGAATCTGCAGTTTCAGGTTGTGCTGCCATTCTTCCAGATCAGGTTGAAAAGGGTTGGCCAGCATGATCCGTTTGGCCTCGAACCCTGCGTCTTTGATCTGCCGGCTTAACCATGGATACCAGTGGTCATTTGAGGTCGCCTGATAATCAGGCACGATATAGACTTTCTTCGTTATATTTTTCATAGCATTGTACTTATTATATTGAGAGCAAAATGCTCCGACAAAAGTTAAGTTTTTAATTATTAGCGGATGAAATTCAATATTCCTTATTCAACTTCATCCTGCCATCATTGAACCAATCTATTCATCATCCTCCCTATTCAGTGGAAGATTGAATCAGATAAGGCTGAATCACTCGCCAGACTTCCGGCAGTTCAGTACAGCCCTGCGAATTAATAAAATGCCCTTGATGCTCGGCACAGACCACGATAGCATCCAAACTTTCCGCCTGCTCCAGGCTAAAGTCAGGCTGAACCCGATCGTCACCTTCCGAATAAATCACCACACGTTCATCAATCTGACGTTTCAGTAAATCAAAATCCACTTCAGCCGCGTCAATGAAAGGATTAACTTCTTCCAGACGTCCCAGTCTGCCATTAAAACCGGCCACCAAAACCAGTTGCCTGATTCTCTGATTTTTTAATTCGCGACTTAAATAATGTAATGCAGCCAGACAACCCAAGCTATGTGCAATAAAAATGCTGTTTTCGTCAATCCCGTCAATCTGTTCACGCATTTGCTGTTCCCAGACCTCCAGTTTTGGCGTAGTCGATGGGTCAAGTCTGAGTACTTTCAAGCTGACATGTTCCTGCTGGGCTTTTTCCTGAATCCATGGAAACCAGTTTTCTTCAGGACTTGCGGTATAGCCATGCACCACAATCACTTGAGTCATTATATACATCCTTCTGTATTATTTTATCTGTATTATTTTATTTCGAATGTTTTCGAGTCTGCCTGATTTTTCTGGAAATTTGGGTAAGCAAATGTTGTTTTGTTTAAACTAGATATAAAAGAAAATACAGACAATAAAAAAGGCGCTATACGCGCCTTTCTTACTTAAAACAGTTATTTTTTGTCGTTGCCGCCGAACAGTGGACCCATACCACCGCCGCCACCAAACTGTTTTTGCAGACCGCTCAGTGATTTCATCATTTTTGCCATACCCGACGGATTGGCAAATTTCTTCATCATCTTCGCCATTTGCGCATGCTGCTTGATCAGCTTGTTGACTTCTGAGACTTCCATACCGCAACCTGCTGCAATACGCTTTTTACGGCTTGGATTCATCAGGTCAGGGTTACGGCGTTCCTTAATGGTCATTGACTGAATAATCGCTTCCATTTTCTTCACTTGCTTTTCAGGATTCGCCTGCGCAATCGCATCTTGAATACCAGAATTGCTCATACCTGGAAGTTTGTCCAGGAAGCCCATCATGCCGCCCATCTTGTTCATCTGCTCGAATTGCATCAGCATATCTTCAAAGTTGAAGCTACCGCCTTTCTGCAATTTCTTCGCCATTTTTTCGGCTTTTTCTTTGTCGATTTTGCGTTCAACTTCTTCGACTAAAGAAAGCACGTCACCCATGCCCAGAATACGCTGTGCCACACGTTCCGGATGGAATGGTTCAAGGGCATCCAGTTTTTCGCCCATACCAAGAAACTTGATTGGCTTGCCAGTAATCGCACGAACAGACAGTGCTGCACCACCACGCGCATCACCATCAGTTTTGGTCAGGATCACACCCGTCAAAGGAAGCGCATCATTAAATGCTTTGGCCGTATTTGCCGCATCCTGACCGGTCATGGCATCAACCACGAACAGGGTTTCAGTCGGATTAATCGCTGCATGCAGCTCTTTAATCTCTTCCATCATATCGTCATCGATATGCAGACGACCTGCGGTATCGACAATCAACACATCGGCAAACTGGATTTTTGCCTGTTCAATTGCACGATTAACGATACTGATTGGCTTTTCAGTAGCACTTGATTCAAGGAAAATCGCGCCAACTTCGCCAGCCACTGTCTGTAACTGCTTGATCGCAGCCGGACGATAAACGTCGGCAGACACCATAGCCACTTTTTTCTTTTGACGTTCTTGAAGAAAGCGTGCAAGTTTGGCTGCAGTCGTGGTTTTACCCGCACCCTGCAAACCGGCAAGCAGTACCACCACCGGTGGTTTGGCTGCAAGGTCAAGGCTTTCATTGGCCTCGCCCATCATTTTGGTCAATTCGTCATGAACGATTTTGACGAAAGCTTGCCCTGGTGATAACTGAGTCATCACTTCCTGGCCTAATGCTTCTTCCTTAACTTTCGCGATAAATTCACGAGTTACAGGTAACGCAACGTCGGCTTCAAGAAGTGCCATACGTACTTCACGTAACGTATCTTTAATATTGTCTTCGGTTAGCTGCCCTGAGCCAGTAACATTTCTTAAACTCTGCGTGAGTCGTTCTGTTAAGGTATCAAACATTGCAAAATCCGCTTAAAATAGCCAGTAGCAAAAAATTGTTTCTTAAAATAGAAAATTTATGCATAGAATGCTATAGGATACTGTAGTTCGCACTGAATTTATATAAATGAATATTCATCACCCTTAAAAAGGTTTGACATGCTTAGCCTACCCTTGGTTTACACGATCTTAGCATTAATCGCTTATACCTCCTCTTTTTGGTATCTGTTCATTCATTTAATGACTAAACGTACTCCAAATCAATGGTTTGTCGGCTTAACAGCTTTAGTCGGACTGGTACTCCATGCTTTGGTTTTATCAGGTGACATGTATACCCCGATGGGGATGAATTATGATGTATTTGCCTTACTTTCCTTTACTTCAGGGCTAATGCTACTGCTGAGTATCATTTACAGTACCTATCGGCCGATTATTGCGCTAAACCTGATTGGTATTCCCGTCGCTGCGACCGGCCTGATCCTCGGTTTTAGTTTCACCCAGCCAGCGAAAGTCATTGCACAGAATTCCCTAGGTCTGGATATTCATATTATCTTGTCCCTATCTGCTTACGCTGTGTTATTGATGGCGACGATTCAGGCCGTCATTTTGCGGTTTCAGGATCGTGAACTGAAGAAAAAACAGAAACGTCGGGTTTGGGTGAATCTGTTGCCATCCTATCAGGATATGGAATCTTTATTGTTCGATATGCTGATGACCGGTTTCATTTTACTGACACTGGCATTGGGTTTCGGCTTCTTTACCATCGATAATTTCTTTGCCCAGCATCTGGCCCATAAGACTGCCTTTAGTATTGTGTCCTGGCTGGTTTATGGTGCATTACTGATTGGACACTGGAAATTTGGCTGGCGTGGCCAGAAAGCAGTTCGTTTTACCTTGCTTGGGTTTGGCCTGCTGGCGCTTGGTTTTATCGGTTCCAAGTTTGTGCTGGAAATGCTATTAAACAAATAAAGTGATTGATCCTCGATCGATATTACAAAAGCCCAGCTAAGACTGGGCTTTTTATTTAATTATCCTTTTCTTTATCTGGATTCACTTTCCCTACCCGTACAGATAGGGGCCAGCTCACTATCCGGGGCAATTCCGGATCTTCCCATTCTGGCAATAAGGCATCTGCCAGTATATTCAGCGGATTATGTCCGAGTGCCTGAGTGGCTGCTTTTACGGCTGACCAAGTGCTCATATAGCCTATCAGTTGGTAAAAGTTCCACTCGACTTGTAATACCGGCGGCTGTACAGCAATTTCATGAAATGGGAATGGCAGATTTTTGTAGCCTTCATCAACATGGCGACGTTCAGGTGCCCAATAGAGCGCGATCGTCACTTCATAAAAATGTCTGAAATAATGATTCAGATGTTCTTCATCGACACTGAATACCCCATAACTAATAAGAGCCAGAATGGCATTGGGTTTTGCAATACGGCGAACTTCCGCATAGAACTTGTCCAGATCCAGCCAATGTGCAGCCTGTGCAACTGAAATCAGATCCACACTCTGGTCAACACATGGGATTTCTTCGGCTAAGGCCTGATGATATTGAATTTTCGGATGAGGTTGGGCCTGTGCGATTTGTTCGCTACTCGCATCAATGGCAATCACCTGATCAAAATAATGTGCCAAAACCTCTGAAAACTGTCCTGAGCCACAGCCAACATCTAAAGCTACTTTCGTACTCGGTGCTAGCTCTGCAAGTATCTTCCCCAAAGTGTCCGGATAATGCGGGCGAAACAAGGCATAATCTTGGGACTGCTGGGAGAAATGGTCTTTAAATTCCCGACTTTCCATCTGCACTTTCCTAACCTGTTTTCTCACAGCTTAACTCGATCCGGAAAGGCGACAATAGTAATTTGGTTTCATTTCCAATAATTTTAAAACTAAAAAATTAGCGTATTTTAATTATCTAAATTTTTTAAAAATCAGCGAGTTTAACTATTTTGCTTGATTTGATAATCCGCTTTAAGGTTCTGATAACTACGTCGCTCTGCGGAATTTTCGGTTAAAGCTTCTACTTCCTGCATGGTATTCAAGCAACGTGTAGTGAGCTGGATATATTGCTCGGTGCCATGGCTTTTCCAGGCAATTTCTTTTTCTTCTAAAGGACGGATGACTTTTGCCGGACTGCCAAGTACCAGATTATTTGCTGGCACTTTGAATTTAGCCTTAACTGTACTGTTGGCCCCAACAATAACATTCTCCCCGATTTCGGCCTCATCCAGAATTACACTGTTCATACCGATCAAGGCATTTTTTCGTACCACGCAGCCATGCAGAATGGCACCATGACCAACATGGCCATATTCTTCAACCAAGGTCATACTGTCCGGAAATCCATGAATGGTACAGGAATCCTGTACATTGGCATTTTTCTGGATATGAATCCGGCCAAAATCGGCACGCAACGAAGCGAACGGACCAATATAAACTCCGGCTTCAATGATCACATCACCGATCAGCACAGCCGTAGGATGGACATAAGCTTTAGGGCTGACGACAGGAATAACCCCATCAATCGCATAACATGGCATAGACTCCTCCTTGAGCTACTAGGTTCATGATCTTTTAAATATTAAAAAGTCAATTCTGGCTGCTTTAAGCCACCAAAACGTTTATAAAATTGTGGATGTGCAGGTGGCATAAAGCCTTCCGCTGTCCGGGCAGTCTCCAGGAAAAACTCATCTCCTGCTGCAAATACTGCCTGATATAGATTGGTACTCAGGTTGCGCGCAATCAGTGACAACCAGTCTGTTGGCAACAGTTCAAATGGCAGATTCGGGTCTTTCAGTAAAATACGGCGATATTGATGGATCAGCAGGATACGAATCTGAAAGGCTTGTACTGGATCCAGTTCCTCTTCATTTTCCACCAGATAGAAAAACTCGCGGAAATCGCTAATAAATTTTTCATAACGCTGATGCAGTTCCGGGATTGGCCAGTTAGTCTCAACCATGCGTTTAATGGTTGGATAAGATTCCTGCCAAAGCTGTAAAGTTTCAGCACGAAACACTACGACCTGATCGGTCATCTTGTTATTCAGTAACAGGTTTCGCAGTTTCTGCTGATCACACCCCGGATAGGCCATGACATTGGTCGCGATATTGGCAAAGCCCAACCATTCCAGTTCTTTTTTCAGTGTCTGTTTATTTTCCAGTTCAACTGAACTGAGCAGAACCAGATCCCATTTCTGATCCCATTCATTATGCTGGAAACTGTAAATTTTCTGGTCTGCAGTAATAAAACGCTGACGGCTGCTTTCGGTAATCCGGTAATAACTGGTGCGGCCAATTTTTTCAGAACTCAGCCAGCCATTTTGTACCAGACGGAATACGGCGGTACGCACAGAACGCTCATTGAAGCCAAATACATCCATCAGCTGAATCAGGCTGGCAAGACTAATTACTCCCCCACGGTGATAAATACTGTCACCAAAAATCGTCATTACCAATGAGGTCCCACTGAGGGTCTCATTCTGAATGAAATCATCAATTACTTGTTTTAATTTCGGATTCATTACGTTCAATTTACCTTGTCAAAGCCGGATGACAGACCTGAGCCTGTCATCCAGACGTATTTAAGCGGACTTTCGGATATCAAACACCCGCTGAGCCTTACCTTCAGAACGTGGCAAGCTACCTTCCGGTAAAACTTCCACACTGACACTAATCCCGACCATGGTCTTGATTTGTACTTTCAGCTGATTTGCCAATTGGTGTGTCATATTTATAGCATTATCTTTACGCATTTCGGTACGAATATGCAATGTATCCAGATGACCCTGTTTACAAATCTGAATCTGATAATTTGGAATAAGCTGCGGAATATGCAGGATTTGCTCTTCAATTTGTGATGGGAACACATTCACGCCACGAATAATCATCATGTCATCACTGCGACCGACAATCTTGTCCATACGACGCATGGTACGTGCTGTACCAGGCAATAAGCGTGTCAGATCACGGGTACGGTAACGAATCACCGGCATACCCTCTTTAGTAATGGTGGTAAATACCAGCTCTCCCAGCTCACCGTCAGGTAATACTTCACCAGTTTCCGGATGGATAATTTCAGGATAGAAGTGGTCTTCCCAAATCGTTGGACCATCTTTAGATTCCAGACATTCCATCGCCACACCCGGCCCCATCACTTCAGACAGGCCATAAATATCCAGTGCATCAATACCCAGACGTTCTTCGATTTCACGGCGCATTTCATTGGTCCATGGCTCTGCACCAAAGATCCCGGTCTTGATTGAACAGTCCTTGGCAGTCCCGAATTTTTTCTCCAGACACTCAATAATATTCAGACAGTAAGATGGAGTGACCATTAAAGCTGTTGGCTTGAAATCATGAATCAACTGGGCCTGCTTGTCAGTTTGGCCACCTGACATTGGAATTACGGTGGCGCCCAGACGTTCTACGCCATAATGTGCCCCTAGACCGCCAGTAAATAGCCCATAGCCATAAGACACCTGAATCGTATCCTTATTGCTGAGTCCGGCTGCACGTAACGAGCGTGCCACCACATCTGACCAGGTATTAATGTCATTTTGGGTATAACCGACTACAGTCGGCTGACCTGTAGTGCCTGAAGAAGCATGTACACGGACAATCTGCTCCTGAGGCACAGCAAACATACCAAATGGATAGTTTTCGCGCAGATCCTGCTTGGTGGTAAACGGGAATTTTGCCAGATCGTCCAGTGATTTCAGATCATCCGGATGAACACCGGCTTCATCAAACTTTTTCTTGTAAACCGTACTGTTCTGATAAGCATGCTGTAGTGTTTTTTTCATACGTTCCAATTGCAGGCCACGTAATTCATCTACTGAAGCGGTTTCAATTTGTTCCATTGCCTTGTTATTCATATTCTTGCTCCTGCTGCAGTCATCCTGACTGCTGATGATTTCTCTTTTGATTCAGTCCTTAAGCCACATTTTCCAGAATCAGTGCGACACCCTGCCCAACACCGACACACATGGTACAAAGGGCGTATTTTCCTTGCTTACGTTGTAATTCTTTCATGGCGGTAATCACTAGTCGCGTACCGCTCATTCCGAGTGGATGGTCAAGGGCAATAGCACCACCGTTTGGATTGACTCGCGAATCATCATCCTGAAGACCTAGCTCACGTAGCACTGCAAGCGCCTGTGCGGCAAAGGCTTCATTCAGTTCGATCACATCCATCTGTTCCAGACTTAAGTTTGTCTGTTTTAATACTTTCTGCACTGCGGGCACTGGACCGATACCCATATAACGTGGTTCTACTCCTGCACTGGCGATTCCTACCACCCGTGCTAGCGGTTTCAGCCCATATTGTTCTGCGAAATATTTATTACCCAGTAGCACACAGGCTGCACCGTCATTGACACCAGATGCATTACCCGCAGTTACCGAACCACCTTCCTTGCGAAATGGTGCTTTTAAAGAAGCCAATTTTTCTAAAGTAGTATCGGCACGTGGATGCTCATCTTCAGCAATCACCTGAGTAGCACCTTTAGCACCTTTGATTTCTACTGGCAGAATTTCTGCCTTAAAAATACCATTCTGCTGTGCCTGTGCAGTTTTTTGCTGGCTGCGATAAGCAAACAGATCCTGATCTTCACGATTAATCTGATATTTTTCAGCTACGTTTTCTGCCGTTTCCGGCATACTATCTACGCCGAAACCTGCCTTGAATTTTGGATTGATAAAACGCCAGCCAATGGTGGTGTCATAAATTTCCGGAGTACGGCTAAATGCTGTGGTTGGCTTGGATTGTACAAATGGCGCACGGCTCATGGATTCTACCCCACCGGCCACTACAAACTGTGCTTCACCCGATTTAATTGCACGTGCTGCCAGACCGACAGCATCCAGACCGGAAGCACAGAGACGATTTACAGTAATGGCAGGCACACTTTCCGGCAAACCCGCTAAAAGTGCTGCCATACGCGCGACATTACGATTATCTTCACCGGCCTGATTGGCACAGCCTAAAATTACCTCATCAACTTCTGCCCACGGCAGATTAGGATGCTGCTGTTTTAAATACTGGATCGGTAAAGCAGCAAGGTCATCGGCACGAATACTACTCAAATCACCTGCATGACGACCAATTGGGGTACGAATACCGTCAAAAATATAAACATGTTCCATCGTTCTTGTTCCTTAGCTCGCCATCCCTTAGTCTGTTGGCGATCCTTGTTGCGCCTGTCCTAGTGCTGTCTAATTAGTTCAATATATATTAGGATGTATCACTCTTCACCAAAAATACGATACATATTTTTTAATATTTGTAAATTTGTGTCATATTAAATTCTATTTACTCATTCGAATTATTTATCTGAATAAATAAAATAAAAATAATTAATAGATCAATATCTTGAGTAGAAAATAGTGCATAAATCTATATTTTTCAGATTTCATTTACTATCAGGGCACTACTACATATAACATAAGACCTAACTAACCATCAGACCAAATAGGTATCATATTCATACCTGTCAGGAATAATTCAACTCGACCAAGTTGCTAAGCGATAACTGAAGGGAAAAAATCGCACAACTTTGAGCCGAGTCAAATCCATCTCCGGCAGATTTAGCAGCCCTTATATTGTGGTGTTCGTTTTTGCATAAAGGCCTGAACGCCCTCACGATAATCACTGGAACGGCCCGCCAGACGTTGCAGATCGCGCTCTAGAATCAGTTGCTCATCCAGATTATTGTCTGCGGCGGCATGAATCGCTTTTTTGATCAGAGATAGACCATAAGTCGGCTGAGTCGCCAGATGTTCAGCCATTTTTTCAGCTTCTGCTTTTAACTGATCATCTTCAACTACCTGCCAGATCATGCCGAGTTGCAGTGCACGTTCAGCCGAGATTTTGTCACCCAGCATCGCCAGACCCATCGCTTGGGCACGGCCAACCAGACGTGGCAGGAACCAGGTACCCCCTGAATCTGGCACCAGACCAAGACGGCAGAAAGCCTGAATAAATGAAGCAGATTTGGCAGCTACTACGATGTCACACGCTAATGCGATATTTGCACCTGCACCTGCTGCCACACCATTTACAGCACAGATGACTGGTTTCGGCATTTCAGTAATCAGTTTAATCAGTGGGTTATAGTATTTTTCAATCGATAGCCCCAGATCTGGCGCATCAGCATTTGGATCAACCACACGATCGTTCAGGTCCTGACCAGCACAGAAACCACGTCCTTCTGCAGAAATCACTACAGCGCGAATTGCCGAATCTTGCGCCCAGCGCTTTACGACAGAAGATACTTCCTGATGCATGGTTTCATTAAAACTGTTGAGCTGTTTTGGACGATTAAAAGTCAGGTAGCCCACTGCATTTTTTTCTTCAACAATAATTGTTTTGTAATCCATTACACACCTTTTAAGTTTCTATTTCGTTCATGCATTTATCTGCATAATGCTTAATTTAAAATCTTTACTCGTCGAAACTGAGACGAACATTTTGAGTAGTTGGACGTGCCTGACAGCTCAGCACATAACCTTTCTGGATTTCTTCTTCCTCCAGGCTATAGTTGATCGCCATTTCCACTTCACCCTGTAATACCTTACATTTACAGGTTGCACATACCCCACCCTTGCAGGCATATGGCAGATCTGCACCAGCACGTAAAGCCGCATCCAGAATGCTGTCATCCTGTTTGGACACTTCAATGATCAGCTCACGGCCATCCAGAATGATGTTGACCTTTTCCTCGGTACGGCTTTCGATCTGCTGTGCAGAGGCTCTTGGTGTAGTACCGGTATTAAAGCGTTCGGTGTGAATCTTGTTACGTTCAATCCCGAGGGTTGGCAATACGGTTTCTACCGCATTCATCATTTCTTCAGGGCCACAGGCAAAGCAGTGATCGGTTTCTGCTGGAATCAGGCCTGCCTGGAACAGCTGCTGCAGTTTTTCTGCATCGATACGACCATTGAAAATCTCGCTGTTATTCAGCTCACGCGAGAAAATGTTGATCAGTTGCAGACGCTCGTTAAAGCGGTCTTTCAGATCCATGATCTGTTCAGAGAACATGGTCTGTTTCCAGGAACGGTTACCATAAACCAGTGTAAAAGTGGCATCTTGCTGACGGCTCAACACTGCTTTGACAATAGACAAAATTGGTGTAATGCCACTGCCTGCAGCAAAGCCCAGATAATGTTTACCACCGGCCTTGGCCGCTTTCTGGAAAAACACGCCTTGTGGTGGCATCACTTCCAATACATCACCCACTTTCAGGTTTTCATTCGCCCAGGTCGAGAACTGGCCCTGATCAATTTTCTTGATCGCGATACTCATGTCTTCATCACTATCGCTACAGATCGAATAGCAACGGCGCAATTCTCCCTGTTCTGCCATGTGACGGATGGTCAGGTGTTGGCCCGGCTGATACTGAAAATTTTCGGCATGTTCCGGACTCAGTTCAAAAGCAATGCAAATTGCCTGTTCAGTCTGAGGCTGAATCGATTTAATGGTTAACGGAATAAACTGGCTCATTTCAAAATCCTTCTTAAGCTGTGGCGATCTCACGCTTTATTGTTATGGCTTGTGCGCTTAAGCCCTTAAATACATTTAAAATAGTCAAACGGCTCCAGGCATTCCTGACATTTGTACAGCGCCTTGCAAGCGGTTGAACTGAATTCACTGAGTAATCGGGTGTGGTGACTATGACAATGTGGACACTGGATACCATCACTAAGTGCGACATGGGTACCGCAGCTGTTTGAACCACCTTTGGGCGGGGCAATGCCATATTGCTGCAGTTTCTGTTTGCCTTCCTCACTCATCCAGTCGGTGGTCCAGGCTTCTGACAGATCAACCACGACTTTGACCGGCGTCAGCTCATGTACTGCAAATGCCTGGGTGATTTCCGCCTTAAGCAGATCGGTTGCCGGACAGCCACTATAGGTGGGGGTCAATCGGACGATGATTTCATCCTGCGGGTTGATCTCCACCCCGCGAATCATGCCCAGGTCAAGGACCGACAGGACCGGAATTTCCGGATCGGAAACCTGTGCCAGGATATCCCAGCATTGATCTTCTACATGTCTGATCAGATTCATGCCACTCACTCCCTGTGATGTGTTGGATTTACCAGTTCATACTTGGATAGCTGCGCTGCATATATTGCAGTTCCGCCAGTACATAACCCAGATGTTCGGTATGTAGTCCCTGCTTGGCGCCACTACGGTAAGCACCACTTTCTGGCAAGCTCAGTTCAAAACGTTGCAACTCGGCAGATATGGTTTCCAGCCATTTCGGTTTCAGCAGTTCCAGATCAGGAATCAGGTAAGCATCAACCAGCTGACGCTCATCTGCAGTCAGACTGAACAGCTCTTCAGTAAAACGCCATAGCTGATTCAGACCATGCTGGATTTTTTCATGTGCTTCTGCAGTACCTAAGCTCAGGCGTTCCATCCATGAGGTTGAAAAACGCAAATGGTATTTCACCTCTTTCAGCGACTTGATGGCGAATGAAGAAATGTCTTCATTCTTGCTATTGCTGAGTGCTGCAAACAGCAAAGCATGGTAATGATCCATCAACCATTGACGCACAATGGTTTGACCAAAATCATTATTTGGCTGTTCGCACAGCAATAGGTTGCGGTATTCACGCTCGGTACGGAAATAGGCCAGTTTGTCTTCATCACGCCCTTGTCCTTCAATTTCACCGGCAAGACTCAGTGCTGTACGTGCCTGACCTAACAGGTCCAGACCGATATTTGCCAATGCAATATCTAGCTCTAGCTCAGGTGCGTGACCGCACCACTCTGCCAGACGGTGTGAAAGGATGAGCTGGCTGTCGCCAACATGCAGTAAAAATTGTGCTAATACCTGATTCGTCATTGCTCTGCCCTCCACCTTACATGTGCTCAATGCCATCTGGAATGTGATAGAAAGTCGGATGACGGTAGACCTTGTTCAGTGAAGGATCAAAAAACTCTGGTTTTTCATCTGGTTGAGATGAGGTAATCAGTTCAGATTTCACTACCCAGATACTTATCCCTTCATTGCGGCGGGTATAGACGTCACGGGCATTTTGCAAGGCAATTTCATCATCAGAGGCGCGCAGACTGCCGACATGACGGTGGCTCAGACCCTGTTTACTGCGAATAAATACTTCGTATAAAGACCAGTTATTCTTGTTCATTTGCATATCCTTGTGCTATTGCGTTGCCTTAGGCAATTTTTCTGTTGTCTAACTGCTGTTGTTGCTTGCTGGCATAAATTGCTGCTGATTCACGTACCCATTTACCCTCTTCCCAAGCCTTGCGACGTGCTTCAATACGTTCATGGTTACATGGACCTTTGCCTGCCAGTACATCAAAGAACTCATCCCAGTTCACTTCGCCAAATTCATAGTGGCCTGTTTCTTCATTAAACTTCAGATCTGGGTCTGGCACAGTCAGGCCAAGCTGCAATACTTGCGGTACGGTGTTGTCGACGAATTTCTGACGCAATGCATCATTACTGAATAATTTGATTTTCCACTCCATGCTTTGAGCACTGTTTGGAGAGTTGTCATCACTTGGACCAAACATCATCAGTGCTGGCCACCAGAAACGGTTCACTGCATCCTGTGCCATCTGTTTCTGTTCTGGAGTACCTTGTGCCAGTTGCATCATGGCCTCAAAGCCTTGACGCTGGTGGAAACTTTCTTCTTTACAGATACGCACCATGGCACGTGCATAAGGACCATAAGATGTACGACACAGTGCCACCTGATTGACGATTGCCGCCCCATCTACTAGCCAGCCAATCGCAGCCACATCTGCCCAGGTCAGGGTTGGATAGTTAAAAATGGATGAATATTTCATGCGGCCAGCAATTAGCTTTTCCATCATGTCATCACGGTCTGCACCAAGCGTTTCTGCTGCACTGTAGAGGTACAGGCCATGTCCTGCTTCATCTTGCACTTTGGCCAGCAATACCGCTTTACGTTTCAAAGTCGGTGCGCGGGTAATCCAGTTACCTTCTGGCAGCATGCCAATCACTTCTGAATGCCCATGCTGGCCAATCTGGCGGATCAGGGTCTTTCTATAGGCATCCGGCATCCAGTCCTTCGCTTCAATAGAAATGTCCTGCTCTATCTTCTGATCGAATGTTTGTTGTTGCTTATTCATGTTTGTCTCACTTATCCCAAGTGCTGATACACTCAAATTAAAACGATACAAATATAAAATCAATACTATTTTTTGAGTATCATATATTTTTAAAAAGCATTTTAAACTAAGTTATTGTTTTTAATATTTTTAAATTTTTAATTACATGAAAGTTACTTTTTTGTTTGCGGATTATGATTGACATTTAAGCTTTTTGATTGCAATTTATGAAACATCAAAAGCAAAAATAAACTCAACAACGTATCATAAATGGAGTTATACAATGTTGGAACTGGACAGCACTACCCAGAGCACGGATCTTCAGGACGACACACAGGCGCATTATTCAACTAAAGTTAAAGTATTGAGTTCACTGGTTTTAGGTGGTGAACATAGCGCACAAAATGACTTGCGTACGGTCTATCACGCCATTAGTGGTGAAGCGATTTATCAGGTCAGCAGCCACGGCATCGACATGCATAACGTAGTGCAATATGCCAAACAGAAAGGGGCTGCCATTGCCTACTGGACTTTCCACCAGCGTGCCAATGCCCTGAAACAGGTGGCACAATATTTACTGGAACGTAAGGAAGATTATTACTGCCTGGCAGCTGCAACCGGCTGTACCCGCAAAGATGCCTGGATTGATATTGAAGGTGGGATCGGCACCCTGTTTGCCTATTCAAGTCTGGTTCGCCGTGAACTCAGCGATGAAACTGCACTGGTTGAAGATGCCTGGATTCCCCTATCCAAACAGGGCAGCTTTGGTGCCAAACATATCCTGAGCCCAAAAGCCGGTGTAGCAGTGCATATCAATGCATTTAATTTCCCAATCTGGGGTATGCTGGAAAAAATTGCACCTACTCTACTAGCCGGTGTGCCATGTATTGTTAAACCGGCAACAGAAGGCGCAGAACTGACACATACAGTGGTTAAAGACATTTTAGCCAGTAATTTACTGCCAGAAGGTGCTCTGCAGCTGATCTGCGGACAGACTTACAACCTATTTGATCACCTGAATGCACAGGATACAGTAACCTTCACAGGCTCGGCTGCTACCGGGCAGAAACTACGTGCACATCCACACCTGAATGCCCACTCCATTCCATTCAGCATGGAAGCCGATTCGGTGAACAGCGCCATCCTGACCCAGCAAGCCAACGATGAAACCATTGACTTGTTTGTGCGTGAAGTCTTCCGTGAAATGACGACCAAGGCCGGACAAAAATGTACTGCAATTCGTCGTGCCTTTGTGCCAGCAGCATTACTCGATACTGTACAGCAGCGCCTGACTGAAAAACTACAGAAAGTAGTCATCGGTGATCCTGCACAGGACGGCGTAACCATGGGTGCTCTGGCCAGCGTTAAACAGAAGCATGATGTTGCTGCTAAGGTAGAACAACTGGCACAGGAAGCTGAAATCATCATGGGTAGCCACCTACGCCAGGATTTTAGCATGCAGGTCGCACACCCAGAAAAATCTGCTTTCTATCCGCCAACAGTGCTGTTATGTAAAGATCCAGTTCAGGCCCAGCAGGTTCACAATATCGAAGCCTTTGGCCCAGTGGTTACACTGATGCCGTATAGTGACCTGTCACAACTGGCAACATTAGTAGCTCGTGGTGAAGGAAGTCTGGTTGCTTCAATTGTGCGTAACCATGATGAAAATATTGAACAGCTACTCAGCAAGATCGCGCCTTGGCATGGTCGTGTGCATATTCTGGACCGTGAGAGCGCCAAGGAAAGTACCGGTCATGGTTCACCACTCCCATTGTTAGTGCATGGTGGTCCGGGGCGTGCTGGCGGTGGTGAGGAACTCGGCGGCCTGCGTGCAGTGAAACACTATATGCAGCGTACTGCTATTCAAGGCTCACCAAATGCGCTGACTCAGGTCGGTCATAGCTGGACCGCGGGTGCGGAGGTATTTGAAGACCGTGTGCATCCATTCAAGAAATCTTTCGACGAACTGCGGATCGGTGAGCGCCTGCTGACTGCACGCCGTACCATTACTGAAGCTGATATTGTCAACTTTGGTGGTTTAAGTGGTGATTACTTCTATGCACATATGGACAAGATTGCGGCTGCAGAATCCTTGTTCGGTGAACGTGTCGCACATGGTTACTTCATTGTTTCTGCCGCTGCTGGCCTGTTTGTTGATGCTGCTCCAGGTCCTGTCATTGCCAACTACGGTATGGATAACCTGCGCTTCGTAGAACCGGTGAAAATTGGTGATACCATTCAGGTAGAACTGACCTGCAAGCAGAAAACACCAAAACCACTGCGTGATGAGCAAAAACCGCATGGTGTTGTGGTCTGGGACATCAAAGTGAAAAACCAGCGCAATGAACTGGTCGCGACTTATGACATTCTGACTCTCGTAGAAAAAGCAGCTTAAGCACTATTTTTAGACACTTAAAGCAAAAAGGGAGTCTATTTGATTCCCTTTTTTATTTATTTAAAAATAATTGTATCTTTTTAATCCAGACATATTGACGGCTATGCAAATTACTCCTAGATTAGACTAATTGATACATGTAAAAAATAAAAATAATTAAATTTGTATCAAATAAACCAATCACTATAACTTGCACAGGATGTTGCATGATGAATGAAAAAACATTGGTCATAGACAAGGTTGACAATGACGTCCAACCACTCGATTCTCATCTAAAAATTACTACGCCTATCCCTGAACAGGTAGCTACAGAAATTCCACCAGCAGCTCCAGAACGTAGCAGCTATCAATGGTATGTCGTGATCATCTGTATGGTGGCCTATATTCTGTCTTTCGTAGACCGTCAGATTTTATCCCTGATGATTGAACCGATTAAGGCTGACCTAATGCTGAGTGATACCCAGTTCAGCCTGTTACAAGGGCTGGCCTTTTCTCTGTTCTATGCATTTATGGGCGTACCAATTGCCGCACTAGCCGATAAAAAATCCCGTGTGAAAATTATTTCGGTCGGGATCGCTTTCTGGAGTCTGGCAACTGCAGCCTGCGGCCTAAGCAAAAACTTTATCCAGATGTTCCTGGCTCGCCTCAGTGTCGGTGCAGGTGAAGCCGCACTTTCTCCTGCTTTTTACTCAATCGTGGCGGATCTGTTTCCTAAACATAAACTGGGCCGTGCGCTAGGCGTATATGCTATTGGCGCTTTTATCGGTTCAGGACTGGCGTTCCTAATCGGTGGTTATGTGATTGGTCTGCTCAAGGATGTCAGCTTCATTACTTTACCGGTAATTGGTGAGATCAAAACCTGGCAACTGACCTTTATGATTGTCGGTTTACCGGGTGTATTACTGGCCTTACTGATGATTCTGACCGTACGTGAACCAGAACGTAAAGGCCTCAAAATGGATGCCAATGGTGTCGCAGTTAAAGCATCTTTTAAAAATTCTATGGGTTTTATCAAAACCCATAAAAAAACTTTCTTCTGTCATTTTATTGGCTTCTCTTTCTACACCATGATGCTGTATTCCCTGCTCGGCTGGGCACCGGCCTACTACATGCGTGATTTTGGTCTAGATGCAAGCCAGACTGGATATATCCTTGGAAGTATTATTCTTGTCGCAAATACTTCAGGTGCTCTATTCTGTGGCTGGCTCATCGACTTCTTTTCTAAACGTGGCTATAGCGATGCAGCGATCCGTGCCGGTGCAATTGGCTGTGCTGCCCTGATCATTCCAAGTGTGCTGTTTACTCAGGTCAACAATATGCAGCTTTCATTCGCATTGATCTTTGTCGCGATGTTCTTCTCCACCTTCCCGATTCCGGCATCAGCCGCTGCTACCCAGATGCTGACACCGAACCAGTTGCGCTCTCAGGTATCAGCAAAATTCCTGCTAATTTCCAACCTGATTGCACTCGGTGTGGGTACAACTGCGGTGGCGCTGATTACTGACCGTTATTATGAAAATACCTTAATGGTGGGTAATTCGATTTCTATCGTCAATGCGATAGCCGGCCTAATTGGTGTATTCCTGCTGTATAAAGGCTGTCAGTATTATCGTGAAAGTATGAAAGTCGAAAAACTGGTCGATTAAGACAATCTTAGATTTTTAAGATTTAAATCCAGACCTTAAATCAGCCGATTTAAGGTTTTTTTATTTAGATAGCAAAAGTTCAATAAGTACTCATTCAGGATTAATCTTTTTCTGCAATTCATATGAAAATTAAACTGCCTGGACTTTCCCGCCAAAAAGCCGTATAACACCGTTTTTCGAATTAACAGGTGTTGACCGTTGAAACTTGTTCTTGCACCCATGGAAGGCTTAACTGACCCGATTATGCGTGATGTACTGACATCCGTCGGGAGCTTCGACTGGTGTGTAACCGAGTTTATTCGTGTCACGGATTCGGTGCTGCCAGATCATATCTATCACACCTACTGCCCTGAACTGTTAAATGAGGGCAAAACTGCTACCGGTACGCCAGTGCATGTACAATTTCTGGGAAATAACCCGGAAATGCTGGCAGCCAATGCAGTGAAAGTCGCTGCTATGGGCGCACCTGCAATTGACATGAATTTCGGCTGTCCAGCCAAAACCGTAAACCGTCACCGTGGTGGTTCAGTACTACTAGATGAACCTGAAGTCGTTTATGAATTGGTCAAAGCTGTTCGTGATGCAGTGCCCGCACATATCCCGGTTTCGGCGAAAATGCGTCTGGGTTATATGGATCGCAACTTCATGATGGAAAATGCGCATGCCATTGAAGATGCTGGAGCGGCCTGGGTCACTGTTCATGCGCGGACCAAGGCCGATGGCTATACTCCGCCAGCCTTCTGGGATCAACTGCAACCAATTCGTGAAGCACTAAAAATCAATGTGATTGCCAATGGTGAAATCTGGACCAATGCTGATGCGAAACAATGCCAGCTAGAATCTGGCTGTAAAGACCTGATGATTGGCCGTGGTGCAGTCACTACACCTGATCTGACCCAATGTATTCGCCAGAATTCTGATGAGCCGCTCATCACCTGGAATGAGTTGCTTGAACTGCAAATTCGTTTCCTGAATGGTTCCTATAAAAAGGAAATGAATATGGTCGGCCGTTACAAACAATGGCTGGGGATGATGTCCAAGCATTATCCTGAAGCCAAAGCACTCTGGGATGAGGTTAAACGGATTAAACAGCTGATTGAAATTACTGAAAAGCTAAAAGCCTCGAAAAATTAAGAAAAAAGCCTTTGAATGATTCAAAGGCTTTTCTGTTCGGATTGCCGCCTGTTTAAATTTGCGACATGTTCACGGTTGGTTTTCCAGGATTTTTCTAGTACTTCCTTCTCCAAGCGAATCTGGATACGTTTAATCTTGGTATCAGAAATAACTCGCTGATTAAAGCCTTTTACATAATCTGTCCAACCTGCGCCTCGAAATACATAATTTGGCATTGGGGTTTTGAATACCGCATCTGGCATAAATACAATCACAGAATGCAACTGGTCTGGCTCGATAATATCAGCCAGCAACTGCTCCAGAACTTTGATGTGCTTATAATTCTGATGAATCGGATTTTGAAATTTATAGCTATTTTTATAAAGTTTTTGCGTCCAAGTCTTTTGTCGCTCGCCACCAAAGATCCAGCCTTTATAGTTTTTGGTTTCAATCACAAACAGGCCATAAGGACTTAATAAAAGGTGATCAATTTGGGTTGTACCCCCGTCTCCATCCGGAAGAGTCAAATCATTTAATAATCGATACTCAGGGTCTTTCAGATAAAGTTTGACATGCGTGGCAACAGCGAATTCTCCCAGCTTCCCTTTTAAAAATGGTTTAAATAACTTAAATACGATTAAACCAATAAAAAGTAGAAGAACCCACCATAAACTGGACCAGAGTTGGCCTAAGATTTGTGTTGCGAACAGATCCATATTTTAATTTTCATTAATTTTATGATTTTGATCTTAATGGGTTCTCTCAATATTTAACAGAATTTCTTTTTTATCCAGACCGCCTGCAAAGCCTACCAACTTACCGCTACTGCCAATCACCCGATGACAAGGTGCAATAATCGAGATCGGGTTTTTACCATTGGCAGCACCCACGGCGCGTACTGCTTTAACATTACCGACCTGTTCAGCGATTTCCCGGTAACTTCGGGTCTGTCCATAAGGAATATTCAGCAAAGCCTGCCAGACTTTTTTCTGAAAATTAGTACCGGCAAAATCCAAAGGCAACTCAAAAACATTGCGCTGACCGGCAAAATATTCCTGAAGCTGACGCCGAGCTTCTATCAATACGGGATGCTGTGGATCTTCAACCAGAGTTGCCAACCTGACCCGATTCGGTTTTTCACAATCCCAGAGTACAGCTACCAGCGCCGTTTCATTGGCGACCAGCTGCAACTGTCCTACAGGCGAGTCCATATAAATATAACTGAGTTGCATGGCCCTACTCCTACAGAATCAAGCTTGCCAGTTTTTATTTTACTCGAAATCAGAACTGCTCAACAGCTCTTAGGAGGAGGATAATTTCATCAAAACAAGTCCGGAAATAATCAGCACCGCAGCCAGCATACGCATAGCAGAAGCAGGTTCACCTAAAACTATAACACCGACCAGAAATGAGCCAACTGCGCCAATGCCCGTCCAGATGGTATAGGCAGTCCCTAAAGGCAAAGTACGCATGGCATAGGCCAACAATACAAAACTGAGCACCATAAAAACAATCGTAAAAATACTCGGCGTGAGTTTGGTAAAACCTTCTGAGAGCTTCATAGAATAGGCCCAGACAATCTCAAATAGCCCAGCGAATACAAGTATAATCCAGGCCATATCGCCTTCCTCCTAATTAACAGGGTCAGGCCGTCCTGACGATTTTTCTTGTTGAATTTTATAAACTTAATCAACAAGGGAGGTCGTTCCCCCTAAAAAATAGACATTTTATAAAGCAGACGGTAAAACCAACCTGCCATTTACAAAATTTGACTGAATGAGAATTAAATTAACCATGTCTTACTCAAATGCTCAGGACAACCTGAAGATTTCAGCCTATCTTAAGGAACGCCAACATGGGACATCGTGTTATGGCATTACAGAAACTTGAGTAAGAAAAACAAACAAGGAATAAGTCCATATTATTAAGTTATGCACATAAATTAAATTTAAAAATAGCGTGGAGATCATACACAATGAAACACAAAAATAAGACCTATTGATCACTTTTTGTTTGGCTTGATTATTAACCTTTGATGAATAAACGACCACTAAAATCAAGGGCTGACATATATAAAAAGAACTCCAATCGAGTTCTTTTTATACAAATTTTGTCCAATATACAATCAATCAGGCTACAAACGATTACAAAATATGCAACACATCCATATGGTTATCAACATAGATATTTACACACTTATCCATAAAGTTATCCACAGATTTATGCACCTTAAACATTTTAGAGATTAAAGCTGGATTTGACCGACTTTAGCCAGCTCACTACGCATTTCATCAATCACAGCTTTATAATCCGGCTTGCCAAAAATCGCTGAACCGGCCACAAACATATCTGCACCAGCTTCTGCAATTTCACGAATATTTGCTGGTCCCACACCGCCATCTACTTCTAAGCGGATATCACGACCTGAAGCATCAATGATCTTGCGCGCCTGACGTAATTTATCCAAAGTCATTGGAATGAATTTCTGTCCACCAAAGCCAGGGTTCACACTCATTAGCAATACCTGATCAACCTTATCCAGTACATAATCCAGATAATGCAATGGTGTCGCTGGATTAAATACCAGACCGGCTTTAGCACCACCCGATTTGATCAACTGTAAAGAACGGTCAATATGATCAGATGCTTCCGGATGAAACGTAATAATGTCAGCCCCTGCTTCCAGAAAGTCACCAATCATGCGATCTACAGGTTTCACCATGAGATGCACATCAATAGGTGCCTGAATACCATATTTTTTTAATGCCTTACATACACCTGCGCCAAAGGTTAAATTGGGTACATAGTGATTATCCATAACATCGAAATGCACAACGTCTGCACCGGCCTGAAGTACATTTTCAACTTCTTCACCTAAACGGGCAAAGTCGGCAGACAAAATAGAAGGTGCAATTAAATAAGGCTTGGACATGAAAGGACCTGGCTAAGTGAAATTGGATTTTTCTCATTATACCAAATCCAGTCCTGCTACTGTGACTTGGATGTTGCAAGATTAAAACGCTGTGTAACGCTTTGAGGCTTATGCCAGCATCACCGCTTGGTTTAAAGTACAGGATAATGATGAATAGTGTAGAAAATTGATGAAAAGTATTGCCCATATCCAGACGCAACAAGCTTCACGAATTACCAAACGCCTGGCCAATCACTGGAAACATAAATTTAATATTGATGAAACCGAACAAAATTTCCTGATTCATTTTCCAAGTGCAGAAGTGAGTCTGACACCCGAGGCAGATCATCTTACCGTAACGATTCAGAGCAATGCTGATTCCACTGACCTGAATAAACTTGAAAATGTAGTGCTGGATCATCTGATCCGTATGGGACAGGAAAATCTGACTGCCGACTGGCAAAGATAAGCACGAAAAATCCTTGATAATCAAAGCATAATAATGATCAGAAGCTAAAAATGATGATTCGCCTGTTCATTAAAAGCATGAATCCGTTTAATTCTTTTATCCAGTTCGGGATGTGATTCCAGATATTTTTTAAACTTCCCGATCAGGCGAATCCATTTCAGTTCAGTTTCTGTCAGGTGCCGGTCTTTTCCATCGATATTGAGAGTGAAATTTTTCATTTTTAAGGTTTGTGATTCCTCTGCCAGTATTCTGGCATTTTTCACCCGCTGCAAAAAGTTCGACAAATGAATACTGGAGATCTGCTGTTGATGCAAATGTTGCATGGCATAATCATCCGCAGCAAGTTCAAGCGCCTGTGAATATCCCGCATCGGCGAGTACCGCTATAGATGCCGCCACCACATCACTTAAATCTCCCGTTACCAAGGCAAATAATCCTGCTGCACTCAAGTTGGAAATCACTTTTTGCATACTATGTTTTTGCACCAGATGACCTTGTTCATGTGCCTGTACTGCAAGGACTTCTTCATCTGCACCGCTGAGCTTGACCAGTTCATCGGTAACAATAATAGTATTGTTTGGAATCGCTGCTGCATTAAGCCCCATAGTTTCTCCACCTTGACGGAAAATAATCTTTGCAGGTTGCCCTACCGCGATTTTTTGTTCGTACAATTTTTTTAGACGTGCTTGATGCTCTGCGGAGAGCTTGGATGACTCAGTTTGCTCAATTAATTTCTGCTCAGTTTGATTTCCTACCTCGATCAAGGTCTGTTCGGGAAGTAATTGAGCGAGCTGCTGGGAGGTATGAGGAATCCCCCATTTAAGAATAAAAATTACCGCACATATCACGATAATCATCGAGAAGAAAATCAGGAGTGGAGAACGTTCAAATTTCCATATGGCATGATAGATTTCTTTGGATTTAATCTTCAGCCAATGCGGTGCTTTGGTCAAAAATTCAATCCGGCGATCTTCAGGCAGTTCGATAATCGGTTTACGCCCCCCGACCCCGCCAATATCGGCTTGGCATGGCAATGAAGTCAAAGCGATGTTCTTAACAATTGGGTATTACCGTAGAAATAGCGGATACGGCGTGCCTTTGCCCAAGGGCTATACAAAGTAAGCGTAATGATGGTTAACATCAGATTCACCATCCAGATTCCAAAATATTCAGTGGCACTACCATGAAATTTGAAGCTGTGTTTTTCTAGTGAAGGTGATGGCTGTCCAATCTCTGGTTCAGGCTTATTGTGCATCGTGTTCTTAACTGCAACTGGTTCTACCTGATTTTTGAATAGCAACTTATATGTCATTTTTATTATATTTATTTGATATTCATATAAAAAACTCCAAAAATATGACCTATTCTTGGAGTTTCATTGTACTTTTAAATTTACTTCGCTTTTGCTGCTTGGCTTATGGATTTAATTGCACGGCATGGAATTGTAGGTGGTCATCTACAAAGCTTTGAATAAAATAGTAACCATGATCATAACCCTGATGTTCACGTAAGGTTAATTTCTGGTTCACGGCATCGCAGGCTTGCTGAAATAAAGCCGGATTCAGCTGGCTATAGAACTGGTCAGAAAAGCCCTGATCAATCAGGATATCGCTAAACAGTGCACCCTTTTCCTGAACCAGCGCAGTTGCATCATGCTTCAACCATTCTTCGCGGTTTTCACCCAGATAATTCGAGAATGCTTTTTCACCCCATGGACATTGGCTCGGTGCACAAATCGGTGCGAATGCCGAAACTGAACAGAATTTTTCCGGATATTTAAAAGCCAAAGTTAAAGCACCATGTCCACCCATGGAATGACCGAAAATCCCGATCTTATCTGCCTGCACTACAAACTCTTCACACACCAGTTCATACAACTCATCGACGATAAAGCTTTCCATCTGATAATGTTCAGCCCACGGTGCTTGAGTGGCATTGATATAAAAGCCAGCGCCCTGCCCGATATCCCAGTGATCCCCTTTGGCAACATCATCTCCACGTGGTGAAGTGTCTGGTGTAATCAGAATCAGGCCAAGCTGGGCAGCCAAACGCTGGGCATGTGCCTTGATTGCAAAAGTCTCTTCAGTACAGGTCAGGCCAGCTAAATAAAATAAAGCCGGGCAATTTTGGCCTTCCAGAGCTTGTGGCGGCAGGAAGATGCCAAATCTGGTTGGTTTTTTTAATATTTTAGACTCAAAGCTATAAATCCGCTGTTCACCCTCAAAGCTTCGATTATTCTGTACCAGTTCCATCATCATTCCTTTTTCTATTTTCTAAAGTTGTAGATTGGTTTATGGAGCCAAAACGACAGACGGAGATGCTGAAGTGGTCGTCGCTGGAGGGAAAAGACGCTGTTCCAGTTGTGGCAACATCAATTCCATGTTTTTGCCAATCACCCATTGTGGTTCTGACGGTTCAAATCCTTGAGCGGCTTCCCATTTAGCCACTGTAGTCTTGGCCTGCTCAAAAGAGGCTTTCAGACTGTTATTTTCACGCATGGCCTCATCAAAGAAAGCACGGCCGAAATAAGTATAGTCAGCTTCGTTCGAACAACCGAATGACTGACGGTCAGCAGCAGAAGCAGTAATGATCAAGGTATTATCATTCTGCAGAGCCGAAGCAAAGCTTCCTGAAAAACAAGCGGAAATGACAATCACTCGCCAGCGCACACCTGAGGCATCCAGAGTATCACGCAACCATTTTGGATCGACTGATGCCAGATCTAGCGGCGCATTTTCCATTTCAAATTCATTTGGCAAGCCATGTGAGGTCATATACAGGAACAGTACATCACTTTCCCGGTTCATCTGCTGGCCAATACGACGCAAGGCCAGTTCCATGCTGGTTTTAGAAGCAAGCGGAATTTCAGTCCGTGTTGCTGGATGATTTACCAGCATAATCGAACGGCCGAAAGTCCCAAACCGGGTATCAAACTGCTTTTTAATCCGCTCTATTTCTGAATAGAACACATCCTGATAACTCGCGCCAGCGACGCCCATGAAGTACCAGTGCGATTGTGCAAATTCGCCATATTCAATTGCATCTAGTGCCTTGTTCAGCAAGATCGGCTGAGTATAGAAAGCATCTTCAGCAAAACTTGGTGGAATTTCTTCAACTTTCCAGATGGGCTGATCTTTCACCGAAATCTGCCACACCACCAAAGTAAACAGGGTGGCCAGCATAATCAGTGCCCGTTCCCACCACGGCCATTTTAATTCACGTGAAATTACCCAGACCACAGCCAGACTTTGCCAGACAAACAGCATGACAAATAGGGTCGGAATATAGGTGTAGAAAATATAGGGTAGATAATCCAGATCACCCAGATACTGGATCAGGCTCTGGAACAGCATGATATGCGTATCCAGCACTAGCCAGAGTAGTGCTGGCACCAGCATCAGACGAGGATTATTCACTCGCTGGGACAAGAAAATCCCGACAATCAAGGCAATAAAGGGCCAAAGTGCATAACTGATCAGACCTTGAGAGTTAAAATCTCCCATGCGGCCGGAACTGAGCCAGCTAAACAGGCTATTAGCACAGCCGCCCAAAATGCCCCAGAACACCAGTTGTAAAATAGAGGGACGCACCAGTTGCAGCGAACGCCGAGATCCCAGAAATAACCACATCCCGGCAATTTGGTTGCTTTTAAAATCGTGCCAAAAATTGATGGAGGGTTTAAAGTCGATCATATGATTTCAGGGAGATGAGTGGCTCGCTAATGTGCCCAATAAGTTTATGCTTGATATAAGTTTTATCAATGCCAATTTTTAAATATATAACAAATCCTTGATCTATTTTGAAGCAATTCTCATATTAAGTAACCAGTTCATGCTGAAAATAGGCATCAAAACGGCAAGCATCACCAGACCATTGATGATTTGGCTCTTTTCCAGCTAAAAATACGGCCAAACGAGGACGTTTCACCACCACCCGCTTGCCAATTTTTTGTGCCAATTCTAAGAGATTATCTCCCAGATCCATTTCACCATCTTCCGGTAAAAGCAGATGTAATAACTGCATTTGTTTTTTCACCTGTGCCTGCTTTTTCGGTGCCTGCTGGTTTTGGTCACGTTGTGGAAACATCGGGTCCAGATAAACCACATCAACGACCGCATTCTGCTCAGCCTGTGATTTCAGATAGTCTGCAGAATCTGAAAAAACCAGATGAATCCGCTTAACCACCGAACTTAGAAAAGTATCCTTTTTCGCTCGGTGATGACTGTCTTCAAGCAGGGTAAATAAAATAGGATGTCGTTCGACCAAGGTGACCTGAGCACCCAAATGTGCCATCAACAGACTGTCATGACCTAGACCAGCTGTCGCATCGACAAGAGTCGGCTTTTCTCCCAAATTACAAGCACGAGCAATCATTTCCGATTTTAAAGAGGCACGTTTTAAGCGCCCTACTTCTGCTTGCCAATCTGGTTGCATTTTCATGCCATTGGCACAGAGCCATAGGCCGTCAGCATCAACACACAGCGCCAGTTCGGGATGTAAACGCAAGAAACGTGCATTCAGCTTTTCAATAACCTCAATACTAACCTCTACATCACGAGAAGAAAGCACAGCCTCGAAGTGCTGTGCTTTCTCTTGATACTCAGATTCGGTATATAAGCGAATCGTGCTTACCATAATCTCCAACCTGTAAAGGCAAATAATAAAATCAGTAAACCTGAGGCAATGCGATACCAAGCAAAAACCATGAAATCACGTTTTGCCACATAGGCTACCAAGGCACGGATTAATAAAAGCGCCGAGATGAACGATACGATGATACCGACTGCCAGAACTGTCCAGTCTTCTGTGGTACTGTAAACATCATAGCTTTGATAAAGATCGAGCAGGCCTGCACCGATAATGACCGGAATCCCCAAGAAGAATGAAAATTCAGTTGCAGCCTTACGTGATACGCCAAGGAACATCGCCCCGATAATGGTCGCACCTGAACGTGAAGTTCCCGGTATCAGGGATAAGACCTGAATCAGACCGATCCAGATTGCATCTTTCACGGTCAGATCTTCAACTTCGTGGGCACGCACCTTAGGTGGATTCTTTTCAATCCAGATAATGATCAGACCACCAACGATCAAGCCAATGGCAATCGCAATATTATTGAATAGCAGCTCTTTTACGGTTTGCCCTAGGGTCAGGCCAATCAGCACAATGGGAATAGAGGCCAGAATCAGGCCAATCCCTAAACGGCGTCCTTGCGGTTCACCACTTACGATCCCAGTTGCTGCACCCCAAAGCCGTGCCCAATATTCATAAATAACCGCGGCAATTGCCCCCATCTGAATTGCGACGACAAAAACATCGCTTTTTTCTTTGGTCCAGAAATTCATTAATTCTGAAGCCAAAATCAGATGCCCAGTACTGGAAATAGGCAAAAACTCGGTAATACCTTCAATAATACCCATAATTGCTGCTTTCAGCAGCAGTAAAAGATCCATGCTTAATCCTGATTAATTATGCTTTGCCTTGTTCTGGAATTTTTTTCCATGCGTTATCACGTAAATATACCGGAAGTGCCAATTCTGCACTGACCCAATTTTCTGTTTTTGCTGCTGCACGCGCAATCATGGCAATATCCTGTGCTGTTGCACTGACATTTTTATATTCGGATGCTGTTTCTTGAACTAGATTGGCACCTGAACCCACCACAGTAAATTTAACTGCTTCAGCACCTTGTTCATAACTCAAAAGCTGTTCTTCATCAACAGCCTGCATAATCCCTTGAGCATCTAACTGATAACTGGCGACATAGACTTCATTCATCCGTGCATCCAGTACTGCAGTTACTGCAGTTAAACCATGCAAACGATATGCCGCTTGCGCCAAAGCCTGTAAAGTGGATACCGGAATTACAGGCAGATCATTTGACCAAGCCAAAGCTTGAGTTACAGCCGCATTGATACGAACACCACTAAACGATCCCGGGCCACGACTAAAGGCAATCGCTGTCAAATCAAACACAGCCCAGCCTAAATCATTGAGACCTTGTTCAATCATTGGAAGAATGGTTTGCGTTTGTGCCTTGGCGCGCGCATCAAGCTGAAAAAATAGTTCTTGAGTATCATCGATCACAGAGACGGAACACTGCTCATTGGCAGTTTCCAATGCCAGCACTTTCATGCACAACCTTAATTCAGAGAATATAAAAAACGTCGAATATAATACTCCACTCATATCTTCTAGGCGAGATTTTCCCAAGCCAGATACAAAAATGCCTAGAAAATTCTAGGCTTAACTGAGGACATTATTCAGATAACAGCCTAAAGCTGTACTTCTTCCATATCCTGAAATTTCTGGAAATGCTCAGCATAGTGCATGGCACTCATTTTCAGTTTTTGAATACTGGCATCATCTAAAGTTTTCACGACTTTGCCTGGTGAGCCCATCACCACCGAATTATCAGGAATTACTTTCCCTTCTGGAATCAGGGCATTGGCACCAATAATACAATTCTTGCCAATCACGGCATGATTTAAGATCACTGCTTGAATTCCAATCAGGCTATTATCGCCAATGGTGCAACCATGCAGCATGGCCTGATGACCAATGGTCACATAATTCCCGATGTTCATTTCAATGCCAGCATCGGTATGTAGCACTGCATTTTCCTGAACATTGGTGAAGTCACCTAAACGGATTTTGCTGTTATCGGCGCGAACGACGGCACCAAACCAGACACTCACCTGCTTGCCCAATTCGACCTGTCCAATGACTGTCGCTGTAGGTGCCACCCAACCATCCCATGGCTGATGCGTTACTTTTGGTGAATGTCCCTGAAATTGATATAACATGGCTGAAATCCTGTTCAACGGTTAAAAAATTTTGAGCGTTTAAACGCAGGTGAATTAAGTAAAAATGGCCAATCTTTTTTATAGTCCAGCCCGTACTGAAATAGTGAAATCAGCATACGTGCGGTCAGTCCCCAGACAATCTCATTTTCCACCCGCATACTTGGGAAATATAGGGACTGCTGGGCAAACCGTACTTCATAAGGCATGGGCTGAGCTTCCAGCAAATGCTGTAAGGAAGCAAAGAAAATCCGGTCAATTTCTGTCGGCTGAGGAATGAGTTGAATGGTAGGCGGAATTAAACCGACCACAGGCTTAACCAGCATCCCGTTACGTGCCTTTTGCATCGGGAGATCCCCGATCAGATGCACATCAAATGGATTAAGCGCCGTTTCCTCATACGCCTCTCTCAAAGCCACTACAATATTACTGGTATCTTGAGGGTCGCGTTTACCACCTGGAAAAGAGACTTCCCCTGCATGATTATTCATATAAGCTGAACGGCGTGTCAGCAAAACTTTGGGATCAGCTTCATCTGTGATCGCAATTAATACAGCAGCCTGTGCAGTTTGAATCCGTTTGGAAAATCGTAAATGTTTCTGCAAGCGTTGTATTAATCCCAGCTCATCCATTCATTCAGCTCCCTATGCGACTATAATTTCATCATAGCTGATTTTTGATTTGGCGGGATAGAAATGATGCCAAATTTTGATTTTTCAGTTATCCTGACCTTACTGTTATCATTGATGATGAATATGAACTTCTGTGTGAACTGTGGACATAAAACAACAGAGAAAATTCCTTTAGGCGATCAGAAGGTTCGCAAGGTTTGTACTACATGCGGATATATTCATTACATTAATCCAAAAGTGATTTGCGGTGCATTGGTGCTCTGGGAAGATAAAGTCCTGCTCTGCCGCCGTGCAATTGAACCACGTTATGGACTGTGGACCCTACCTGCCGGCTATATGGAACTGTTTGAAACCATGGAACAGGGCGCAGCTCGTGAAACCCGTGAAGAAGCCGAAGCTGAAGTGGATATTGAACAGCTGTACTGCATGTACAATATTCCGCGGATTGGCCAGATTTATGTCCTGTTCAAATCTCAACTGATTGATGGAAAATTTGGTGCAGGCGAAGAAACCATTGAAGCACGTTTATTTAATGAAGATGAAATTCCCTGGAGTGAACTGGCTTTCCCGAGTGTAGAGCATACGCTTCGTCATTATTTTGAAGACCGTAAAACCAATAGTTTCCCGATGCACCTAGAGACCTTGGGTACTCGTTTGGATCACACAGGTTAAAATGTCTTTTTATAAAAAAGCCCATCAAATGATGGGCTTTTTTCATTATTTTGTTTTGATGCTATAACAATCCGCTAATTTAAATGAAACACTTCCGCCACTTAGCTTGGCCAGATTGGTCTCCTCCGTCGTTTCATCAGTATTATTGTTATTATAAACTTTCTGGAAGCTGGCATAAGTATTCGCCCAACCTACGCTTTCTCCAGCTGAGTTGGTAAAGCCCACACGACTGGTTCCATTCAGTACATTAGATAAATTGAGTAATGCCCCACCAATCACAATCTTATCATCTGTATTGGTTGAAGCCTGAATAGTGGAGTTCATACCTACTAGGGCACCATTTAATGAACCAAATACAGGATCAGCGAAGACCAGTCGCATAGATACTGTTTTTTCATCTATAAATGCACGGCCTAAGGTACCGAGACGATATTGTTGAACGCCGTTATTGTCTTTAAGTCCAGCCGGTAAGATATCTCCCTGGCAACCATTAATGCTATCAGTTGCAAGATTGCTTGCGGACTGCATATTGGTACGCACATCACCATTACTATCAATCACAACACCCACTGTAACAGGGCTAATTGAGTTTTCGCTAAATTTAAACTCCATGTTGCCATACATTGGGAAAATATATTCTTCACCTGGCTCTACATTTTCAGCTGTTCTAAAAACTTGACGATCCAGATAGCTGATCGGGAAAATTTTATAAAGATCAATTGAGCCACTATAGTTGTCATCATCGG
The DNA here is from genome assembly GCF_002324975.1 of Acinetobacter sp. UBA1496. Taxonomy (NCBI): domain Bacteria; kingdom Pseudomonadati; phylum Pseudomonadota; class Gammaproteobacteria; order Moraxellales; family Moraxellaceae; genus Acinetobacter; species Acinetobacter sp. UBA1496. The sequence continues at coordinate 81,425 of NZ_DCRI01000093.1, forward strand.
CATTAAAACGCCATAAGCCAAGACTGGCACGATCAGCATCGCTGAGTTCAGTTTTACCTGTAGCCATCTTATAAAATGCTTCTTTACCGGCAATCACATAATCGCTCAGCAAACGACCTTGGTAAATTTCTAATGGATTGCTGTTGTTAGCCACATTCATTTTATATGGTGCATTTGATGAAAGCATTCTCGTGGCAGGGCTAATCCAGCTGGTTTGCGGTACTGCAGTAATTTGCTGTGGTTTGATTTTACGGATCAATTCCGCATTAATGCCACCCAAAGATCCCAGATTATTGGAGCCCAGTTTTAGCTGAGTGTCACGCCACTGTAGTCCACTGCCGAAGGTATAACCCTGTCGGTCTGTAATCAGGATAAAATGTCCAAATAAATATTTAGTCGTTTTATCTTTAATGTCACATACAGATTTATTACAACCCGCCAGACCATCAGAACCAGTCAAGTTACTACTAATAATGCCTGAAGTTGAGAACAGAGAAAATTCCGGTTGATATACTGCTGCACTGGCAATATTGGCCAGTTTTTTTACGACTTCAAAGGCCTGATCATCACTAATCTGGCTAATATCAATAAAAGGTTTAAGGGTTTCTGCCAAATTTGCATCTGTCAGGCTGATATCTTTATTATTAATTTTGCCCAGATTCTTTCGCATATCCTCTGTGATATACAAGGGCTGTACATCCGTCGGATTATAGATACGGCCTTTTTCCAGTGCCAAGGTCTGCCAGATTTTCACCAGTTTCATCGCCACCTGTACGGTTGGATCTGTCTGTTCGATTCTGGCAATGTTACGACCGGTAATTCCCTTGGCAATATCAAGTACACTTAGTCGGGGTAATTGGCTCGATGTACTGAGGTTCATATATTCAGAGAGCTTGACAGTACCCAATTTGATTTTGGTATCACTAAAACTTTTTAGATAAAATTCGATACTATCTGCTTTTTGACAAGTGCCTGACGCCACCCCATCATTTTGGTCAAATAAAGTAATGAAGGTATTTTCTTTATCACCACTACAATTAAAGTTAAGACCATCAATTGGATATTCAAGCCCCCATTCCAGACAATTCGTTGCAGTAGCAGAGCAGGAACCATTCGTGGTGGCTTCATCATTTTGTTCTGGTATAACATTCGCACTTTCACCTCCGCATCCGCTGAGGGCGGCAAATAAAGCAGTGAAAGCAAATGGATATAATATTTTATTTTTCATCTTATTCTACTCGAATCGTCCTTATCGAATGGCGACTAGTTTTAGTCGTCCATAATTTGTCAGCATCTTGTCTTCAACATCTATGGCTGAAGCGAGTGGGGTCATTAATATATATTGGCTTTGCGCAGGAATCTGAATAATTCCCTGTATCTTCTCATGTTGAATAATATTGGCTTGTGCTTCCTGATTTTTGAAACCGCCCGCCCCTTCTAAAACACAGCCTCGTTCATCCAGAAATACAACAAATGGCCAGTAATAGGCAGGATTGTTCTGACGGGAAGCATAAGACTGAATCTGAATATTTTTAATATCAGATTTTAGCTTCACAATTTCATAATCAAACTCATCTGATTTCAGTGGTGCCCGTGGCCACAGATTAATGGATTTACCTGCACTAATCTCTTTCGCATTCTTAACTTTTTTATCTTTAAAACACTGCTTACCTAAGCTTTCTACAGATTCAGGCTGAGAAATACGGTAGTAGGTTTGGGCCAGTACGACTGGACCAGAATCTACAGCAGGTTGTTGAAACAAGGATTTTATAATCGACTGTCCCACTCCTTTTTCACGCTCAATCGTCTGTACACGTGTTGACCCAATATTTTTATCAACTATCCCTTCAGGCATACTGTAGAAACGTTTTTTACCTTCCAGATTAAATTCTTTATTTTCCAGATATTCACTATCCACATATTCCACCCCTTCAATCTGACTGAAACCCTGTTTTTGAACAGGATCAGGTACTGCCTGAATGACAGGTTCAGAGGTTTGAGGCTGTGTCACTGGTGGTAAGTATTGCGGTAATTTAGACTCAACGTGTTTAGTTGGTTGTACTGGTTGTACTGGTT
>NZ_DCRI01000093.1:83698-98027 GCF_002324975.1 Acinetobacter sp. UBA1496
ACTGGTTGTACTGGTTGTACAACCATATTATTTTTTTGCTGAACTGTTGCCACACTTTTTTCGACTATCTTTGGCTCGGATTTTTTCAGATCCTGTGCAGTAGATGTAACGGATGTAACTAATTTTTTCGGAGTAGTGGCCGCTTGGTTTTTTGTTGTTTCTTTCTGCTCATTATTTTGACGTGGCACAACTAATGGTCGCCCATCGGGCCCAATGATCGTAATAAACTCTCTGGCATTTGTATAAAAAGACCATGGTACCAGACTTAATGCCAGTACCATTTTTATCCCTAAGTTCCCTGTTCTGATCATTTCTTCCTTACCAATGGGTGCGATAGTTCAAACCTAAAATTGTGATCTTGGTATCTGTTTTGACATTCAAGCCTGCATATGGATTCAGTAACAGGTTATTTACCCCGGTCTGGTTCGCTAGGCTACTGGTATTTGCTGGAATATTATCTTTACTGCGTAAGAAACCAATAGATAGATCCAGATCCGTATCTGCGTCAAAACGGTAGCCCACTCCTAAACCAAATAGCTGTGCACCATTAATCGGTACCATGGTATTGCGTTTATCTTTTGGAATGGCACTGGTACGTGGTTCATAACCAGCACGAAGTTTTAGTCGGTCAGTTGCTGAATACTCTACTCCAATCCCGAAGTTCCATGGCGACTCAAACCTAAGCGGTAATGCAAGTGAAGAATCCGTTACATTGGCAGATAACAGTTTGGCAATCTTCAAGGCAGACAGGGTACGGTCGAACTCAAACTTGAATTGGTCCCAAGCAGCATAATCTGTCCAGCCAATATCAAAATTGACTTGTAGATCTGGCATTACCTTATATTTAATCCCCGCCTGAAAGTGAGCTGGGTATTCGAAATCCATGGAAACCAGACCCGATTCACTTGAAGGGATATAATTTGGAAAACCAAGAATTGCAGCTAAAATCTGGCCAGTTGGGGAGGTCATCAGACCTTTAATCATTTCCTGTGGTGCTTTGGCATTATCGATATGATATTTACCTTTTAAGCGCATTTTGGCAGCACTTTGGTAAACCATACCAAAACTGAAATCTTCAGTTGGTTCCCATAGAACACCTAGGTTATAGCTTGGACTTAAATTTTGTTCTAATGAAAGTTGCATTTGGCCAAATTTACCAAATGGGTTCATCCCTTCATCAGCATTACAGATCCCGAGCAACAAGATATCAGTAATGATGTCAGAATTTTCTTTAAATGGTGTACATACGACTTCATCAATCATACGCAACATGCCAATCAGCTCATTGGGAAAACGTAAATCTGTTTTCATGGCAATGGCTTGATAAGACATCCCGATTGAAGCACCAATTGAAAGCTGGTCGTTGACTTCATAACCAATTGATGGAGATAAATATGTAATCCGCTCCAGAGCAACCTGTTGTCCCATAAAATTGGCAGGATTACCATCTTCATGACCAAAACCTGCCACTAGTGGTGCATAAACGGCAGTTGCATACGTTGCTTTAGAACCTGGTGGTTTATAAGAGACCCCCATGGTAGGTGCTGCCATCGGGAGGCCTTCACCCAAATCCACCATTTTTTTCAGGATAGGTACGTAGAGACTGACATACTCTACATCACCCTTCACTGGGCCTTTAAAATCTGTACATAAATCAGAAGACACTTCAGGACCATCATTACAGACCATTGGATCATCTGAATAACCAAACACGTTATATCCAGCAGGAACAGTAAATTCACGCTGAATATCAAAGTTCGCAACAATAATTTGCTGTTCGGTCTGTAAGCCCTCAATTTTAGCCAATGCAGCAGGGTTAAAATGAATTGCATTCACTCCTGGCGGATCTGCAGTAACCGCGTTCCCCATAGACAATGCACGCAGGTCAACAGAAAGGTTGGTCCCTAATTGTGCAAAGGTATAACTTGAACAGCCCGCAAGAATAATTCCTGTTAATAACGGGCTAAGTCGAATGTTTTTCATACGACACCCCTATTAACTGAATTTCTTACCGAAACCTAAAATATCAAGTGGGAATGAAAGTCCCAGTGAAACATCTGGTGCATCTTCGGTCAGCCCCAATCCGACCGTACCATTTACAATGGTTTCTGGGGATACACGCACCCCTAAAGAAATCGCAAAAGTCGAGCTAGTCTGATCAGCAGCTGAATAGCTTTCACCCGTGTGATACTTAAATTCGGCACCAGTATTAAAGCTTTGCTGATATGACATAGTCATGGAAACATCATAGTTAAATGAATAAGCGAAACCGAAAGCAAAACCACCACTAATCCCTGGTTCAAACTCTTCAATAATTCGTGTACCACGACGCTGATCTAAGCCAGATTCCTTAAACCCATAATTTGCAGAAACTGAGGCAAACAGCACCACCGGGTCAATATATTTACGTGTACTCGCCCCCACACCGGCTGAGTAATATCCTTTACCTGCAGCCAGATCTTTTGCTGCATTAATTTCATATGGACTATCACCTGTTTTAGTCGACAAATTAGCAAATAAAATAAGTGGTAAACGACCTGCTTTTAAAGGGAATGGCTCCCAACGTGCACCTAGACTAATATCCCCTAATCCTGCTGTAGAGGTATCTTTTAATAAATCTGTTTTAGCCACCAAAGGTAAGGAAGCTGTTAAGGTCAGGTTATCTTTCACCCCGTACTGAAAAGTGAAAGTATTGGTCAGGCTATGTGTTGCATTTTCCTGAACACGGAGCTGATACAGCTGGCCCTGTGCCATTTCCATATCGAGTTGTGTATCTCGATAATAGGTATAATCAATATCGTAATAGGATGAAATTTCGCCTTGTTTAATAAGTGAGTATTGACGCTCATTTGAAGTAAATACTTCTTCTAGACTTGCTTCCTGAGTAGCATCTCCTTCTTTTTTCTGTAAGGCTTGAGATGCATCTACTGCTTGAGTGGCTGGAGCTTCAACAGGTGCAGCTGTTTCAACAACAGCTTCTTCCTGAACGGTTTCATATCCTCCCAGTTCAGGCTCTGCTACAGCTTGAGTTGCTGCTGGTTCAGGCTGAATATCAATGGATGCAGCAGTCTCGACTACTTCTTCCTCAACCGTTTCATACTCACCCAGTTCAGGCTCATCCGCAGCCCATGCCACTCCCATAACCATCTGAATGCTGAGCGCCAAGAATGTCTTGTTCATCCATTTACTGTTCATATCCATTTCACCATTTTTAATTTTTCTATAGCCATCTTTTCGTTTTATTTATTCTTGTAATAAAGTCTGAGAAAATTATATTGATATTCCCCAAATTTTTCTGAATCTACATTACGGTTACGATCCATACGGATAGTCGATGCTTTATCGGCAATTTTATCCATATAGAACTGTGGATACTGCATATCAACTAAAGCATAACGGTTAATGGTTGCATCTTCGACATGACGCATATCCGAATCTTTTAATGCCAAAAAGTTTTTTCGATATTGTTCAGGGACATTAATTAAATATAAAGTATTGTTTTCCCAAACTTCCTTAAATCGCTGTTCATCAAAACTGATATTACCCAGTGCTGGATCGGCAACATACACCCGTCCATTTTTATAAGCTTTGTACACGACAAAATGTTTAAATCCTGCATAGGAAATAGGAACAATGGCGGGTTGTCCCTGTTTAACCAGATCTTCAAATTCTCCGCGATAGCCACCACTTTCCAGGCCTAAGGCAGCAACAAAACGCTTCATATCAAGAAGGGAAAAGCTACGACGTTCGATGATTTTATCCGTTTCACCAAATTTCATTAGGCCATTCATGACTTGCTGCTCATCCAGCCGAGTACCTACATAGCCATTTAATAAAGTCGTAAGTGCTGCTGAACCACAACTATAATCATAAGCCTGACGCACAATTCCCTGAAACTGGTCTAACAGTGCAGGTTTGACTTCCACATGTTCGCGGTGCATACGTACGAAAGAATCATTTCTTGAATCAAGAACTTCAGTATAGTGAACAGCGCCTGGTGGCTGTTTTTTAATATCCAGAGCTTCTTTGGCAGCGTAATACATCAATGCCGAGCCCAATGCAATCTCTAACATATTCTTTTACTTTTCTTATCATTGGCATGATGTGCCTAATTTTTCTTTTTATAGAGTCTTCACTCTACTTCCCTGTAACTAGAAAGATACCTTCTTTTTCAAAAAAATACAGTCTTTTTTTATTTTTTTAGATAGATGTTGTAGTCATAAAAAAAGCGCGTGTAAACACGCGCTTTTTTAAGGTAAAAATTAGTGACCAGAAATGGTAATAATTGCACCTTTTGCATATTGGCCAGTTCCCGGGCTAAAGTAAGTTTGCAGACCTTGGATTTCCATATCACCAATTGATGCTGCATTTTGGCTACCTAGGTGAATACCTTTCACATAGTTATCATGTGCACCACTTGTACTCACAATACGAATGAAACCATCGTTTGCAGTTGATTCGCCAAATACACTGATGCTTTGGTTCAATGTCAAATCTTTAGAGTTAGCATCTGTCAACTTAATGCTTTCAATGAAGATTTCACCTGGGCCTGAGGTGTTTACACCTGCAGCAACTTGTCCACCAGTCGTTGAATTATCGAAAATACCCAAATCTGTAATTGTTAAGCCGCCAGTCATTGTTGCATTCAACTTAATCATTGCACCCTGTGGAGCAGCACCTAATTGAATATTGGCAGACATTGGACCTGTTTTAAATGATAGGCCAGATAAAATCGCATTTTCCTTACCAGCACCACCACGGCGAATACTAGTTGCTGTAGCTGCTGGTTCATCACCTGATGCTACTACCCCAATTTCACCGATGTTAATATCTAAACCAGATACTTCAGCGGCAATGTTGATAAACGGGTTACCAGCACCAGCATCTGAGTCAATGGTTAAATCTGCAAGGTTACGTGAAGCTAGTAAATACGCACCATTGTCATCGTAGTTTGCACCAATTACGATACCATTAGTTGCTGTTCTACCCTTACCATTCGCTTTGATATAGATCGCACCTGCTTCACCAGTACCCCCCACAATACCATTAGCAGCCTCTCCAGGGCGAAGAACAGCTCCATCATTATTATAAATTTCAATAACACCCGCTTTTGCAGTAGAATCTTCAGCTAAACCATCATTATCATGGATAAATAGTTTTTCAATTTCAATTTTTGAAATACCGATACCGATTTTCAAACCGTCCTGACCTGTAGTCGCGCTTAGAGATGCATCGTCCAGTGATTGCATCGCCATTGCGTTTGCACTAAAAGCAACTGAAGCAGCTAAAGCCAATTTTGTGAATTTTTTCATTGTTTACTCTCCCAAGAGTACTATTTTTTTGGTTGTGAATCACTCAGTGCTGACGTTGTGTTTTTTATTTTCTGACAACGCAAAGCATCTTTCCTTGAGTAATTTTGCTCGCCCACTTAACTTAACGTCGAGTCATATTTTGATCAACTGTCGTTGGTCGCAATATTGAGCTTACCGACAAACGGTATTTGATGATTTAGAAATATTTTTTCCTATTCTTGATATAAAATACCGGGTCATATCGGAATATGCGCTACTGAATGAACGAAGCTCCTTACCATTGTCCTTTAAGTTTTGCATCTCTTCAGCTTAAAGATCTATTGCATGCATTAAGTCCCTTAGATCACCTGATATATTTAAATAATAATGGACAGCCTTTTATTGCCTGCTGTGCACAGAAATATTTTATGGTGCAGGATGGACAAATTCAGGCATTTAAGAGAGTGGATATCGAGCAATATCAGGCTGATATAGCTAAACTCATCTTAGAGCTTGAGCAAACTCCAGATATTAAAGCGAATGAATTTTCTGGGGGTTATGTTGGGTTTATTGGCTATGATTACGCTGCTCAACAGCATACCCAATACCCGCAGCGGCCTCAACCTGGCCTATTTATCGGTCAGTTTGATTCTTATATTAAGTTTGAAGCTGATCAATGGGTATTCTATAGCCATGATCCGCAAGCAGCAGATATTTTCAATCATCTTCAAAATCTATTAAATCAATCACCTATACAACCGAGGTTTCAATTAAAAACTCTTTGCAGCCCACGTTGGGATAAATCTCGCTATGCACAGGCATTTCAGGATATTCAGGATTATATTCTAGCCGGTGATTGTTACCAGATTAACTTAACCCAAGAATTTACAGCACTTGCTGAAGGTTCATTATTAGGAACTGCACATGCTTTCTGGACATTAACCAATGCGCCATATGCGGGCTATCTTCGTATTGGTAATTTTGAATTATTGAGCTGTTCACCTGAACTGTTTATTGACTTTGAAGCACATCGAAAAATTGTCACCAAACCGATTAAAGGCACCATGCCACGTTTTGCTGATCCGGTGCTTGATGAGCAATCCAAACAACGATTAAAAGACTCAAAGAAGGATCAGGCTGAAAATGTCATGATTGTAGATTTACTACGCAATGACCTCAGTGTTTATGCAGAAACAGGTTCAGTCAAGACACCTAAACTATTCAATATTGAGTCATTTAATCAGGTACATCATATGGTCAGCGAAGTCGAAGCGACCTTAAAAGAAGGTGTGCATCCTTTTGATGTATTGCTGTCTGCACTTCCAGGTGGATCAATTACCGGTGCACCAAAGATTCGCGCCATGCAAATTATTGAAGAGTTAGAAGGTGCTCCACGTGGAGCGTATTGTGGTTCATTAGGTTATTTTAATTTTGATGGAACAGGAAGCTGGAATATTCTGATTCGCTCGATTCAGAAATATCAGGATGAGGTTTCACTTTGGGCTGGTGGCGGAATTACGATTTCTTCTGACTGTGATGCAGAATATCAAGAGTGTTTTGATAAGGTTGAAGCCATGCTGGATTTACTCAATACCTGGTATAAACCCATATAAATAAAAAAGCGACTCGGTTGAGCCGCTTTTTTATAAATCTCCCCTAACCCCTCTTTGTAAAAGAGGGGATTCTTTCTCTTTAAAAAGAAAAAGGTTCCCTCCTTTATCAAAGGAGGGTTAGGGTGGATTTAATTAAGCTAAAATATCATTCTTCAATGTATCTACTAAACGCTGATTCTGCTCATCTGTACCAATGGTAATACGTAAAAATTGATTGATACGAGGTTTATTAAAATAACGTACGATAATGCCGCATTCCCGTAATTCAGCCGCTAACTCACCTGCATCTTTTGATGGTAGTGAAGCAAAAATAAAGTTCGCACTTGATGGCAAGACTTTGAAACCAAGCTCATTCAACTGATTAACCAGTTTTTCACGACTGGCAATGACTTTAGCACTTTGTGCTTCAAAGTATTTCTGATCTTCGAATGAAGCGACTGCAGCCGCAATCGCAAAACGATCCATTGGATAAGAGTTAAAGCTGTTTTTTACCGCTTCAAGCGCTGCGATCAGATGGGGCTGGGCAATCGCAAAACCGACACGTAAGCCTGCTAAAGAGCGGGATTTTGAAGTCGTTTGGCAGACTACTAAATTCTCGTATTTTTCAATCAAACTCACTGCAGATTCAGCACCAAAATCTACATAGGCTTCATCAATAACGACCACTGAATCAGGATTCGCCTGCAGAATTTCTTCAATGGCAGACAAACCAAGTACAATACTGGTTGGCGCATTCGGATTAGTGATGATAATACCGCCATTTGGCTGTTTATAATCATCTACCACAATTTCGAAATTTTCATTGAGTGGCAAGATTTTGGTTTTGACACCAAAGAACTGACTATAAACCGGATAGAAGCTATAGGTAATATCTGGATAAAGCAGTGGCTGTTCCTGAATAAAGAAGGCTTTAAAGATATGTGCCAAGACTTCATCAGAACCATTACCCACAAAGATATTTTCAACAGTAACATTTTGCTGTTTAGCTATGGCATGTTTCAATTCAGATGCATCTGGATCTGGATAAAGACGTAAAACATCTGCGCCATTGGCTAAAACTTTTTGCACCGCTTCCACGACTTTCGGTGATGGCGGATACGGATTTTCATTGGTATTTAATTTTAAAAGGTTTTGAATTTTGGGCTGTTCGCCTGGAACGTAAGGCTCTAGCTCACGGACTTCAGGGCTCCAAAAACGCATTTGCTCTATGGTGATATTCGACATTTTCTATTCTCAAATTCCCTCTCCTTTTAGGAGAAGGTTAGGGAGAGGTTAAATAACTCCCCTTACCTAACCTCTCACAAAGGGAGAGAAATATCTTTTATTCAATATAAGTATTTAATTACTGATAGCGATAACGTGCTGAGCGTGCATGCGCATCCAGATTTTCCTGCTGTGCCAGAACATCTGCAGTTTTCGCAAGGGTTTTCACACCGTCTTCAGAACACATAATCAGGCTTGAACGTTTCTGGAAATCATAGACACCCAGTGGTGATGAGAAACGTGCTGTACCCGATGTTGGCAATACATGGTTCGGACCTGCACAATAGTCACCAATCGCTTCAGGCGTATAACGTCCCATGAAGATTGCACCCGCATGTCGGATCTCTTCAGCCATTTGCTGTGCTTCATCCAGACACAGCATTAAATGTTCAGGTGCCACCTGGTTAATTAGCTCAATACCTTCAGTACGATCTTTCACAAGCACTAATGCACCACGATTGGCAATTGAAGTGCGGGCAATTTCTGCTTTTGGTAGAGCTTGCAAATGTTCTTCAATTGCTTGTTCTACTTCATTGAGAAGCTGTTCATCAGGCGTAATAAATACAGCTTGAGCAACACTGTCATGCTCAGCTTGAGATAACAAATCCATCGCTAACCATTTGGCATTGTTCTGCCCTTCTGCATAGACCAGAATTTCTGAAGGACCAGCAATCATGTCGATACCGACCTGACCAAATACTGCACGTTTTGCCGCAGCCACAAAACGGTTACCTGGACCAGTGATTTTATCGACACGTGGAATGGTTTCTGTACCATAGGCCAATGCAGCAACTGCTTGTGCGCCACCAATGGTAAATACACGGTGTACGCCAGCCAGATAGGCAGCAGCCAGGACTAATGGGTTCAGTTCACCATTTGGAGCAGGCACCACCATAACAATTTCACCTACACCTGCCACATGTGCAGGAACAGCATTCATTAACACCGAAGATGGATATGAAGCCAAGCCACCTGGTACATAGATCCCTACGCGATCCAATGGCGTCACTTTCTGACCCAAGGTATTACCTAGAGCGTCGATATACGTCCAACTATCCTGTTTTTGTGCCTGATGGAATTCACGAATGCGGTTTGCAGCCAATTCTAAAGCTTCACGCACTTCCGTCGTCAAGCCTTCAAAGGCTGCTTTAAGTTGCTCTTGAGTCAGTTCTAAACCTGAAAATTGATGCGCTGGATGTCGATCGAACTGCTGAGTCAATTTAAGAACATGAGCATCACCATGCTGACGTACGTCAGCAATAATTTGGTCTACAGTTTTTAAAAGTTCAGGATCATTCACGGTTTCAAAAGCCAACAAGTCAGCAAACGCCTGCTTGAAGTTTTGATCTTGTGTCGATAAACGTCGCATCAATTTACCCATAAGGTTTGAATTCGAAGGCTTTAGTTTACCTGTTTTCAAAGACTTTGTCGGTAGCTAGAACAGACTTGTGCTATGAGTTTTATTGGAAATAGCTTTTGATAAAATTGATGAAAGCATTGAGCTTCTTATATTTATAATCAGCAATAAAAAAACCGCCCAAAGTGGACGGTCTTTAATACAGCGTAAATTTAAGCTTTTTTTGCCTGTTCGCGTGCTTCAACTGCTTGCTCAAGCTGAGCAAGAATCGGATTCAGCAATGCCTGCTTACGTTTAAAGCTGGCTTTGTTCACAATCAGACGTGAAGAGACTTTGCAAATTTCTTCAAGTGGTTCAAGACCATTGGCACGCAGTGTATTGCCTGTATCGACCACATCAACAATGTAATCACCTAAACCCACCAGTGGTGCAAGTTCCATTGAACCATAAAGCTTGATCACATCAACCTGTTCACCGAGGCTCGCGTAGTATTGACGGCTCAGATTCACGTATTTAGTCGCAATTTTTAAACGGCCTTTCGGACGCTCAATGCCGACTTTACCTGCTGTCATCAATTTACAGTTGGCAATTTTCAGATCTAATGGTTCATAGACATTTTGCGCGCCATGTTCCATCAACACATCTTTACCTGCAACACCGATATCTGCCGCGCCATTTTCAACATAAGTCGGCACATCAGAAGCACGTAAAATCAGGATACGCACCTGTTTATGCGTGGTTGGAAAAATCAGCTTACGTGATTTATCCGGATCTTCCAGCAGGTTAATCCCTGCTGTTTCAAGCAGAGGTAAAGTTTCTTTTAAGATACGGCCCTTGCTTAATGCTAACGTTAAACCATGATCAAAATTGCCCATTACGTCAAAGTTTGGATCATCGTTTCTCATATCACTCATTAACTTACTCGCTTAATTTGGGCACCTAAACCTTGTAACTTTGCTTCGACATCTTCATAACCGCGGTCAATATGATAAATACGGTCAATCAATGTTTCTCCTTCGGCTGCAAGTGCTGCAAGAACTAAAGAGAATGAAGCACGTAAATCTGTTGCCATCACAGGCGCTGCAGAAAGTTTTTCTACACCCGTTACGACAGCATCATTACCTTCGACCTGAATATTGGCTCCCATACGGGCCAATTCAGGAACATGCATAAAACGGTTTTCAAAAATCGTTTCAGAAATTGTGGCAAATCCACGGCCAATGGCATTGACTGCCATTAACTGGGCTTGCATATCTGTTGGGAAATCTGGATGTGGCAAGGTACGGAAGCTCACCGCTTTCGGACGTTTGCCCATCATATCCAGTTCAATCCAGTCATCCCCACGAGTGACTTCTGCACCCATTTCCTCAAACTTATCCAGTACAGCTTCCATTAAAGCCGGATCTGTATGTGTGGTTTTAACACGACCACCCGTAATAGCTGCAGCAGCCAGATAAGAACCGGTTTCAATACGGTCGGCAACCACTGCATATTCACAGCCATGCAGGCTTTCTACACCGGTAATCACTAGGGTATCGGTATCTAGACCTTCAATTTTCGCACCCATTTTGATCAGCATTTGAGCAAGATCGGTAATTTCAGGTTCGCGCGCCGCATTGCGAATCGTGGTCACACCATCCGCCAATACTGCAGCCATCAGAATATTTTCAGTACCACCCACAGTCACCATATCAAATACGACTTCACCGCCTTTCAGACGACCATCGACTTTGGCATGGACATAGCCGGCCTCAACATCAATCTCGGCACCCAAAGCTTCTAGTGCTTTCAAATGCTGATCGACTGGACGGGAACCAATCGCACATCCACCTGGTAAAGATACTTTTGCACTACCGTAGCGCGCCAAGAGAGGACCAAGCACCAAAATAGAGGCACGCATGGTCTTTACGAGTTCATAAGGGGCAAACTGGTTATCTAAGGTAGAGGTATCTGCAATAACTGTATCGCCTTCATAGCTAATCGTGATCCCAAGACCTGCAATCAGCTTCACCAAGGTATTTACATCTTTTAGATTTGGAACATTTCTAAGTGTGATTGGCGTATCAGCAAGAATCATTGCTGCTAATAATGGAAGCGCTGCATTTTTTGCACCAGAAATACGCACTTCACCGTCGAGCTTAATACCGCCCTGAATTAAGAATTTATCCATTAATTGATTAAGCTCCAAATAAGCTTGCTTTACGCCATTCTTCTTTGGTCAATGCACGAATGGTCACAGCATGCACTGCACCACTGGCAATATGGGAATTGAGAGGAGCATAAACAGCTTGTTGACGTGCAACCGGACGTTTACCTTCAAACTGATCATCCACAATACGGAGATCGAATTTTCCGCCCTGACCACTCACAGCAACATCCGCCTCAGGAAAAGCGGCTTTTAAAATTTCAGCGAGCTGTTCATTATTCATCACAAGACCTCTTATAGGACTAAGGGTGTAAAACGAGTCATTTTACTATAAATGTAAAAAATAATTCATTAGTCACATACATTATATATATAAAAAAAGAGGCTTTTAAAAACCTCTTTTTCCCCATTTGGTCGCTTAAATGGCTAAACTCTGATGATTCAGCTGCATTTCGCGATATCGGTCAATCTGTTTTTTTAATTTTTCCGTCAAAATTTTAATCGAGGTATACATGTCATCAGCATTGGCATGGGCAAAAAACTCAATACCCGGTAAACGGACAATCGCTTCTGCGATATGGTTACTACTGCCTCTTTTTGAGCGCTTATCAATCTGATGATCTTTGGAAAGCTTAACCTGCATGCTGTTCACCTGATCCAGATGTTTGGTCATCTGTGAAAATTTCGTTTTTATAGTTTCTTCAATCGCTGGCGTAATTGATAAATGATGTCCACGAATTGTTATTTGCATAGTTCTATCCCTCACCTTCATTAGGATCAGAAGAGTCACAGTTAAAAATGAAAAGAATACAATAACTTGCTCAAGAAAAATCGTGATTTAAAGCATTTATTCAGATCATTTTTACCATTCCTCAAAAGAAAAAAAGATTCATTACAATGTCATAATGAATCTCTAGAATAATCAAATTTCAAAAACTAGATCAAGACTTTTCGCTCAGAAGAGGAAGGAATATGTAACGATTCACGATATTTCGCGACAGTACGTCGTGCTACATCAATCCCCTCTTCTTTCAAAAGATTGGCAATTGCATTGTCAGATAAAGGCTTACGTGCATTTTCTTCAGCAATCATTTTCTTAATTTTAGCGCGGATTGCAGTAGATGAAGCCTCTCCCCCAGAAGTTGTTCCCACATGACTCGAGAAGAAGTATTTCAGTTCGAATAAACCACGTGGGGTCAGCATATATTTGTTAGTTGTTACACGGGATACAGTTGATTCATGTAGTTCCACTTCTTCAGCAATATCCCGTAAAACCAGAGGCTTCATACCTTCAGGACCAATCTCTAAAAAGCTTTTCTGATGTTCAACAATACAGGTCGCTACTTTCAATAAAGTTTTATGTCGTTCATCAATACTTTTAATAAAGTTTTTCGCTTCCAGCATCTGATTACGCAGGTATTGATTATCTTCACTTTGATCAGCACGACGAATCATATTGGTATAAAAAGAATTTAGTCTTAACTTTGGCATCACATCAGGATTCAACGTCACCTGCCAGCAGTCATTCTTTTTCATTACCACGACATCCGGGATCTGATAATCAGATTCCTTATTTTCAAACTCCAGTCCCGGATATGGCTTAAGAGTTTTCAGTAAATCAACGGCACAGCGCAATTGTTCCTGATTTAAGCCAGTTTGTTTAATGAGTTTTGGTAATTCATTGGTAATCAGCAACTCATAATGTTGCAGCAATTTGACCGCATCATTACGACAAGGGGTATTAACTGGTAGGCTATCTAGCTGAATCAATAAACACTCAGCGAGATTTCTAGAACCCACTCCAATCGGATCAAGACGCTGAACATGCTTGAGAACAACGAGTACTTCATCCTCCTCGATTTCTTCCTCTAAATCAATGGAAGATAAAAGATGCTGTACTGATGCAGTAATCTCAGAAATTTCTGCATCCAGAAAACCCTTTTCATCTAGAGAATCAATAATGCAGTAGGCAATCAGCTGATCAATGCGAGAAAAGTGCAGCAGATTAATCTGCTCGAGCATATATTCTTGTAGGCTTTGCTGGCTTTGACGATTGTCTTCCCGCTCTTCGAACTCTGCTGCACCCAGACTTGTAGGTTGATGAGTATAGACATCATCCCAGTCGGTATCTACAGGGAGATCGTCCGGAAGATGGTCTGCATTAAGTTCATTAGTTAAATCCTTTTGACCCGCATCAACAGTAGAAAGACTTTCAACACTGATTTGCTCTTCAACTTTTTCTAACAAAGGATTACTATCAAGTTGTAGCTGGATTTCTTGCTCTAGTTCCAGACTGGATAATTGTAATAAGCGGATTGCTTGTTGTAACTGTGGAGTTAATGACAGCGAGTTGGCAATTCGTAATCCCACTGATAGTTTCATATGACCCCCTAATAAAAATCTCGTTTTATAAGCAATTTTCATGCCGTTTTAACTTTTATAACATAGTTTGATAAAAAAACACACAAAACTATAATGATTTCATGAACTTTAATGTCATTTTTATATAATTTTCTAAGCATTATTAATCACTTATTTTTATTAAACAGTAATTAACCAATTTGTAAATTAATATAATTTGACTTAATTTCTTAAACCCCACGCATAAAAAAAGCCCCCTGCGTGAGCAGAGGGCTTTTGAAATAATGAGCTGGCGATG
>NZ_DCRI01000094.1:0-104369 GCF_002324975.1 Acinetobacter sp. UBA1496
GGATCAAATTCAGCAATAGAGATATTGGCAAACATTAGCGAGGTCCTATTAAATTAGGGCTTTTAAGCCGTGCTAAGATTGGCGCGTATTGTAACATGAACTTTGCCAATTTCGATCATGAACTTTATTCAGTTTGCAATAAAAATAGCTCATGCTTAAAAAACATGAGCTATAGAGATAAAAATAAGTTATTGAATTGGCATTAGAGATTTTACATCTGAAATAATATTAGCAATATTCAGTGCATAGACGCTACCATGATCCCATGAACCGTCCGTAATATATTGTACCGAGGTTTGTTTCTGATTCGCCAAGCTAACCAAAACATCTGTTGCAGCCTTTGGAACAGTGGGATCCGCCTCTCCCTGATAAATAATCACAGGTGTAGACACTTTAACTTGTAAAGGCTGAGAGTCTTTATCCAGGAAATTCTTCACTACTGGAATACTCATAAAATTAGCTTGAGTACGCGAATATCCTTCTAGATTTCCATTGGTTTGGGCATAAGCTCCCATTGCCATACCGAATTTATTGCCTAATACATCATAACAGTCTGTTTCAGCATTCTTGGCAATCTCATCTGTTGGTGTTTTAAAGACCTGACTATATTGCAGATTTGGATTCGGATTACGCAATCCCGCGGCGATCAGTGCAGTAAAAGTATCTAAAGAGGCTAAAGTTTCAATTTTTTTATTCAGATTTGTTTCCTGTCCAGCTTGAGCCTCACCACCTGCCAAAATCAAACTAAAATTAGAAGCAGGTGCTAAAGCCACCGTACCTTTATAAGTCATTTGAGAAGCACGTACCGCATATTGTGCAGCGCCTAAAGCCGCTTGACCACCTTGAGAATGACCGACAGCCATCCATTGATTAGAGGCATCCGAACCTAAATAGTCTTTTGCTGCGACTACAGCATCGGTAATTGAATAGGCTTCACTCTTAAGATTAAGGAAAGGATGAAGTTCTGTACCACTCGGCTCTCCTAAGCCTTCATAATCAGGTGCAACGACAATGTATCCAGCCTTAAGGAGACCAGTAATCATATTCGTGATGTCATTATTAAGCTGATTTTTACTTGGTGCACACTGATCAGCCACACCGGTCGTACCATGTGCCCATGCAACTATCGGCCAACCTTTCGCAGGACGTGTTCCTTTTGGAGTGAAAAGCAGTGCCGTCGCTTGGGTTTCGTTATTATTGATACCTAACATCTTATAAGTCATAACCACGCTTTCATCGGCAACAGCTGTCAGGTCCGTTTCGGTATAAGCCACAGGCGTTGCTACAACCGGATTGGCAATATTATTTACCGGAATAGCGGGTTTGGACTCAAAATTACCATCATCATCGCTATCATTACAAGCAGTTAAAGCTACGCTTAGGGCGAGTAGAGAACCAGTCAATACATGACGTTTCATCGATCTTATCCTTGTCTTAATTATTGTCTCTTATGATTTTTTATAGTTTTATCAAATGATAAAACTATAGATTAATTTCCCAAGTTATTCTATTAATGGCAAGAGATTATTTTGTTATTTTTCTAATAAATAGCGATTTAATTTATGACCATTCCGACATGATAAATTTAAGTTATGGAAATATTTACAGAAACTTTGAAAACTTTTATTTATAAGTGTAGATTACAAATGTTCTGTATCAGTCAAAAAGTCTGCAATTAAAGTTAAAATCCGGCATTTCAATTGTCAGGATTGAAATAATAATGTTAGATTTTGATATCCACTTTTTTCAGGCATATTTCCGTCATGCAGGCTATCATTCTCGATACTGAAACCCATACCTTGAATGGTCAACCCATTGAAATTGCCTATGCGCCTGTAGAGATCATAGATCATAAAATCAGTCTGGATAAAAGTCGCTTGTTTGATCAACTTTATTCATGCGACGAACCAATTTCCTTTGCTGCAATGGCCGTACATCATATTCTGCAGTCTGATCTGGAAGGACAACCGCACTACAGCAGCTTTGAACTCCCGCAAGAAACTACTTATATCATTGGCCATAATATTGATTATGATATTCGTGCCTTAGAAAAATGTGGCGTCGATTCATCGAATATTAAAGCAGTTTGTACCCTTGCCCTCGCCCGCCGAGTTTGGCCAGAGGCAGAAGCACATAATATCTCTGCATTAATCTATATGATTACCAAAGGCAGTGAACGCGCCCGAGAAATGATCCGTAAAGCTCATCGCGCCGATATGGATATCATTTTGACAGCAAATATTCTGATGCATATTGTGCATCACCTGAAAATCAGCAGTATTGAAGAACTCTATGAGGCATCTGAAGATGCGCGTATTCCACGGACCATCAATTTTGGTAAGCACCGTGGTACTGCGATTGCTGAACTGCCTGCTGACTATGTGCAATGGCTGCTTCGTCAAGAGGATCTCGATCCTTATCTGCGTAAGGCTTTAGAAAATATTGCAATTACAACACTTTAATTTTAAGTAAATTTAACAGCCTCTTCATATTAGTGTAATTTTCTAATATTAGCATCTACTTGAACTCTGTATATAAGGCATTCAGGTATGATGCGCTATTCAAAAACTGCAAAGGGTCTACATGTTCTTCAACATCGCAATGTCGAGCTTAATGCACGTCAAAGACGTCTTTTGGTTTTAATTGGCACTGAGGATTTTGATTTACTCACACCTCAGTTTAAAGCGCGTATTGCACCACATGATTTGCTGCAACAATTATGTGATATAGGACTGATTGAAGTACAAGAGTTAGAGACTTCAAATGCAGCAGTCGGTACAGAGTCAGCACAAACTTCAGCACCTGCTAATAACTCAGTAAAAGCCTCATTTCCACACTTTCCTGAATCAAATATTCAGACTTCAATCACCAGTCCTGCCCCATCTGCCGATCTTGAAGCGCCGATTACTACGACATTAGTTACCACGACCCACGTGCCTGACGTACCTGCTGACATTACCTATATAGCACTCAACCAAGAACAGGTACGCAGCTTGATGCTGGAAAGTTTAAAAAAATACTGTGGCTTATTGGCCAAACAACACATTCAAAATATTGCTCAGGCACCAGATATCAATGCCTTAAAAGTCTGTCAGGTGCAATGGTTGACACTTCTCCAGGAAAGCCGCATGCCTTCACAAGAGTTAAACCAACTGTTCAAGCAAATTAGCCATGCTTTATCCATGCTGCGTGCTCAGGCTTAAAACTCTTCATAGATTCAGTCTTTTTAAGTCTATCTTAAGTTTAAAGATGAATAAATCCAGCCAAGAATTTTTCTTAATTAATTGAAAAATATAATTTTAATTCATTGAAAAGTAGTTGTATTCATTTACTTTCGACTATAGATGCATAGCTATATTAAGGATTTAAAGCCATATAGAATGTATTACTTTTTATTCTTCCCACGCTTATGCAACACTATCTTGAATTCGATACCTTTGATAATCCCATGCAACTGAGCAAGGTGGGAAACTGGGTCATTACTTTTGTCAGTGCTGCCGATGAACTAGAACATATTCAGTTGGCGATCACGTATGTCTTGCCTCGCCAGATCAGTGATGCGCTGCAACCGCGTCGCATACTGATTGAGAAAACTGCCTATGAACATCAATGGCTGATTCAGACGATTGAATGCTTTGACAGCAAGACCAATCAGGAAGTACAAATTGCAGCTGCAGATGCATTGGGACAACAAACACTTCAGCAGATTCTGGAAGAATTTGGTCGTTATGATGTAAATGTCACATTAAAAGTTTTCTGAAATAATGCTTTTCTTAGAGCGCATTTTCGAAGAAATTAATTTAGATCATCTATATAGATAGTTTGATATTATTTTATATAAAAAAATGATAAAACTGAGAAATGATAGGAATTTATCCAATCTCTTTGAATTAAATTTATCAGTTTTTATTCTGCATCAAACAATTTGATAAAGAAGTGAACTAAGATATCGAAATCAAGCTCATCATTGGATGAGCTATATCTTTCTTTAAACGTCATAAAGCAGCTTAATGAATCCCGGATCCTTATTTAGCATCCAGAACACGATAGATGCAGTCGGTCTGCTCACTGGCAAATAACAGTTCAATTGTTGGTCTGATAATTTCATCATCCACTACAATATATTCGACTTGCTGTTCCAAATGCTGGGACGGATCACTATGATGAGCACCGGCACGTAGTAATGCTTTTACATTCAGGGTTTTGCCATACTGGTTTTTGACTTGCACTTCAATTAAACCTTCTGTCATCGTCATACCTCCCTTTATTGGCATTATTAAATTTGCTTGTCTGAATTCTTATAACATAGTTATTTGAAAGGCTTTCAAACGAATATGTAAGATTTTTTAGCGAGCACCTTTTATCGACTATATATAGTCGCTAATGAAGAATGTGCTATACAAATAAAAGAGTCGAAATTATTAATAACTCTCGCTTAAAATTTTGCATTAAAAAGCCCGCATCGCTGCGGGCTCTGTGTTGGATGGCTAGTGCTAGATTTATTGCCTGAACCTAAGTTCGAGCTCAACTAACTGTCATTGATCCGTCCAACTTATTGGTAGCGTCGTTTCATTTTATGACCTACCATGAGTTCAATATAGCAGGATTTTTTTTACCTACAATACACTTTTACACTTCTAAAAGAAGACTTATACAATATTTAAATTGTGCTTTTTCAAAAGCAGATTAGAATATTTTGGCTGGATCAATAGAGCACTACAAACAACTCTATTCTTTTCAATCTCTATATCCTATCTATTTAAATTTTAATAAAAATATTCTTTATTTATGTGAAAAATGAATAATTTTAGCTAGATACAATTTTAAGTCTTAAGTAAAAGAGTTCGCTATTAAGGCCATTGATTAGCCACTAAAAGTAATAGCGAAAACCAAATTGATAAGTAACCCCATTCAAATCCAGATCATCACTCTTGCCAGAGACACATGCGCCATTCATACAAATCTTGGCATCACGGTTAAACATCCATTGATAACCAAAAGATCCAAATAAATCTGCTTCAGGAGCAATTTTATAACCGACTTCCAAGGCAACAGGAATTGTAAAATAATCCAATTCCAGATCGACTCGACCAAGATCTGCATCCGTTTCACTTTCATCTACCCAGCTCATTCCCAGACCTATAGAAATTGCTGAATAAAACTGATCATTTTCCAGAAATTTATTTTTTACCCCAATTGTAACTTGATTGTAATCAATATCTGAGCTTTGAAATTTGTATTCGGCCCATAAGCTGGTCGTCGGATGGGATTGATATTCACCATTAATAAACAGCCCATCGAATGATTCAGTACCCAAAAAGCTGTCTGACCCTATTTTTGAACCGGCGTAACCAAAAGCTAAAAAGTACTGACTTATTAGGTTTTCTTGAGCATAATAAGGTGTAGTCGTAATAACGGCTTTATCTTTTGGAGCAGGATTACCATATTGAATAGCTAAAGGTGTATTCGCTTCAGCAACTGAAGAAGCCCCAATCATTAACCCAATGAATAATAATTTTTTCATATCTATATCTCATTTTTATTGTGAGCATAAGATACTAATTTTTTGATAGAAAAACTACTCAGCACATCTATTTATAGAAACAACAATTTATGAGATTAAACAAACTATAAATACAACAATGTAATTCACCCACTTTTATAGAATAAGAGGTCCAAGAGCATCTTCTACAAACATTACTACCTATATTTCCAAGAGGTAATTCCCGATGGCTAAACCAGATGAAGAACTGAATGAAGAGTTTCCAGAAGAAGAGTTAGACCCACAAGAGAAACAAGATCGAGAGATTCAACGCGGTCAGTTAGGCGTAGATCAAGACCCTCAGGTGAAAAGAGATCAAATACGTCAAAAACATCAGGATGAAGAGGAAGAGAATCCATAATTTATTTTATAAATCTGGAATTGTTTTTTTAGTCTAATGAGGTAAGTGAACTAATAAAATGATGGTGCGCTCAGCGGGCACTTTCCGAAATTTGCGGTTTTCTTACTATTCCTTAGTTTTCCTTATTTTTTCTTTATTTTTATAGGTTTAAGTGTGGCTCATTAATTCAATAGTTTAATGTTTCCTTATTATTCCCTATTATTCATTCTATATTGATTACGCCAAATTTACGCCACAACATTTTAAAGGAAAAATTATGGCCACCTTTCGACAAAGGGGTGATGCTTGGCGAGTTGAGATTAGTGTGAATGGTACTCGGGAAAGTGCGACATTCGATACTAAGACTCAGGCTCGCGCATGGGCATCAAAACGTGAAACTGAATTAAGAGAGTTATCACGCGGAAAGCTTCCTGATTATACATTAAATTGTGCAATTGATAGATACATAGAAGAAGTGTGTCCAAAGCACAAAGGCTGTGATGCAGAGATCAAAAGATTTCGGGCATTCCAAAGAAACTTCCCAAAGATTGCAAAAAAGCATATTGCCAAAATTACGACTGATGATTTTGTGGTGTGGCGCGATACCAGATTAAAAACAGTCAAGCCAGCATCGGTACGACGTGAAGGTAATATTCTATCTGCCCTATTCACTGTTGCACGCACGGAATGGAAGTGGGTTTATGATTCACCTATGAGTGATTTAAAGATGCCACCACCGCCAGCACATCGGGATAGACGTATATCAGAGGATGAGATTTATAGGCTTTGTCTGGCTGCTGAGTTTGATGATCGGGCACCTGAGAATTCTACACAGCAAATTATGATTGCTTTCCTGTTGGCGATTGAAACTGCAATGCGTGCTGGTGAGATCCGCGGCCTGACTTGGGACCGGGTTTATTTAAAGAATAGATATGTGACTTTGAATGAAACCAAGAATGGCACCAAACGACATGTACCTTTATCAAAGCGTGCTGTCGAACTGCTTGAGCTTATGAAAGGTGTTGGTAGTCATCAGGTTTTTACGGTGAAAGACTCTAGTTTTGATACACTTTGGAGGAAGTTGCGGGATAAGTGCGAAATTGAAGATTTGCACTTTCACGACTCAAGACATGAAGCATGCACAAGGCTTGCTCAGAAATTGGAAGTATTGGATTTGGCGCGGATGATTGGACATAAGGATTTAAGAAGCCTGATGATTTATTACAATGCAACTGCATCAGAGATTGCGAATAGACTGGATTAAGGCCCTTTAAAGAGCCTTCACACATATCCCTACATTCACATTCGTCGTAATTGAATGGGCTGTGCAGCCCGATAAGAGGATGCACAGCAATAAAGCCTTAATTACGACTTTCATAATCGATCAATACTTTGGCCACAGCTTTAGCGGCCAGCCAGTAACGCGCATTGAATCTAGCGAGTTCGTCTTCATTGGAAATAAAACCAAGCTCTACAATCAAGCCGCCAGCATTCACGTACGCTAAACGGCCACGTACTGATTTAGACTGATCAATCCAACCGTTGTCACCGCGTAATCGACTGCCAAGAGCATCTGCTACAGCTTTAGATAAGTCTTGTGCAAGTTTCTTGTCTTTTGGCAGGGCAATCGTTTCCACACCATTTGCCTGTTTTGATGTTGCAGCATTCATGTGGAATTCGACTGCCACACTTGAGCCTTGAATTAATTTTACCGCAGCAGACAATGGGTCGTTCTTGGTGCCAGTGCCATCCGTTTTGACTTGAAGCCCTGCCTCACGCAAATAATGAGTCACTGCATTTCGGAAGTTAGTCACCAAATCCGCTTCTTTAATTTTGCCGTTTACTGCACCTGGGTCAGTATTGCTATGACCGGCTGTAATGGTGGCGAGGCCAAGATGTTGATGCAGTTTTGGTTGATAAATCTTCTTGCCAAGCCAGGATAAAAACACCATGACCGACCCTGTGATAAATGCATGGTACTCAACAGGGATCACTTTAAAGTCCATCGCCCATTGCAATGCTGGAATAACGACAAGCAATAAAAAAGCTCCCAAAATTGGGAGCTTCACAGAAAGATACTTCCAGGCACTTTGTTCAATTAATTTCATTTGACACTCCAATTCGCAGCCTTATTTTTAAGCCAGTTTTCGATAAATGTACTTCCAAGAATTCCCAGAGCTGATGCAATTGCAATCAAAGCCAGGGGGTGAATATCGGGAATTTGTAATAAAACCCCACCAGCCAAAACGGATGAAGCTGATCCCAAAATAGTCCGACCCAAAACAAGTCGAACAGTTAGTCTTTCCTCAGATACAAGAAGTTTGGACAGGCCGATGACAGCCCCGATCACGACAAGCATCCAAAATGTTTTTTCATGCTCTTGCATGATTCCCCCTATTTTTTGACATTAAAAAAGCACCCGAAGGTGCTATAAATTAATTGCTTCAACCTGTTCTCTGGTTTCAGCTTCAAAGATTAACTGTCTTGCAATACGCCCTCTTTCGTGAACGCTTGCAATGTGAGCTTGCAATGCTGCATAGAGTTGCTGTAGTTGTGATGCGCTTAAATCAACCGTGCTGTTATCTGCTAGAGTCCACGTCTGATCCACACCCGCAACCGCTGCGCCCATGATCCGGCTTTGTGAAACTTGATCTGAATCATAAGCACTGCCTTCAAACTCAAAGCCTCCAAATTCAAGTAGATCGCGCCCAGATTTAATCTCAGCCCATTTCTGAGCCTTGATTTCGTCTAGGGTGCGCGGATCAATCCAATCCTTTAGATCGTAATTAAATATGTGGTACGGGGATGGTTGAGCAGGCATTGCCACCCAGCCATCCTTGTAGTACATATTTGGCTCAGGAGGGTCTTCAACCGCAAGACAATCTACCGGAGTATTTAGTATCACGATCTCATCACTAGCTTGAATCGTAAAAAGTGGCTCACCAGATCTCGAGATGATTGTGGTCATTTTTTAAGCTCCAAAATACTTAGATTTTTTTCTCTAAAAGTTGGGATTGGTGACGTGCTGGCTTTTTTTGCCATTACCCCGGCTGGAGCGGATGGTATCCTGCCAAACGCAGCTTTAATTGAGTAGGTACATAAACCAGACATGGGTCCATCGATGTAGGCAACAATATTATAAATACCGCCGAAATCTAAGTATGAATTTGACGTTGTGCCTGATTTGTTGGCGGGAAAGTAAAACCTTTTTATTTCCAAATTGTTTCTATAGAGGATTAAGATTAAATTACAATAACTAAATATATTGCTATTTACGGTTCCTCCTTGCTCCGCGTAAATCCCACATGGCTCAAGCGTTATTGACCCATCTACCCGACATTTACCACCAGCCCTATTCATGCTAACCGCTATAAGTTGACCAAAACCGTCTGCCCATGTTTGTATTGAGGTCTCGTCGGTAGTTTCGTGGGTGCCGTTATAAGAATGAACTGTTGTATTAGTTACCCCCACTGGAACGGTTACAGCTTCATCTTGGATTTTTAAGGTATTAACCGCCAAATCTGCAATCTTACCTCGCGTTACTGCTAGATCATCAATCTGCGCAGACTTCACAGCCAATTGCTTAATGTGAGCTGTATCTACAGATGCATAATCCATAAACGCAGTTTTCAAGTAAGCACCCACCGGAAAGACTGTGCCTGTGTTTGGGTCGATGTAAGGTGTGCTGCGGAAAATGAATGGGTAGTAACCGGTGCTATTCCCTGAACCAATCGCGAAAGAATCAAAGTTCATAATGAAATTCGATTCCTTGCCATCGTTCGCCCCGCCCCAACCTGCCACCTTGCCATTCACATCCAACTTGATGTACTTCTGGGCATACAAGCCATTGACTGATTGAGATACCTCCTGAATTGATGCGGTGTTTTGACCTACAGTAGTTTGAATGGTGCCAACTTGTGTTGCTGTAGCCCCTTGCTGTGTAGTTAAGGTATTGACTTGGTTTTGCACTGTCGCGATGTTTTGCGTCGCAGTATTGGCCTTACCAAGTGCATCATTTGCTGTAGCCTGGGCTGCGTTGGCTACAGCCTTGGCTGCCGCTTCTGCTGCATCCGCTTTATTTTTGGCATCTAGTGCTGCTGCTGCTTTTGCTGCTGATTCAGCTGCATTAGCTTTAGCGGTTGCATCATTTGAAGCCGCTGCTTTTGCTGCATCTGCTTCGGCTTTTGCCTTCGCTTCTGCATAAGTTTTTGCTGCCGCCTCCGCTGCTGCTGATTTAGATTGCGCATCTAAAATAGCTTGGTCAGCAGTAGTTTGAGCTGTAGCAGTGGCTGATTGAACTGTGTCAACTCGTGACGATAAGGCGGAATCTGCATCAGCTAAAACTCTCATTTCTGAGCGAATGGTTGCCAAGTTTTGCTGTAGGTCGCTACCCACCTGAGCCTGCAAGGTATCAACTCGCTGCCCCAATGCGGAATCTGCATTAGCTCTAGCAATAGCTTCAGCCTGAATAAGCGCTGTATTATCTCCAATCTGTGCAATTGTGGTATCGATGCGCTGACTCAAAGCCATATCATTTTCAATCATTGCTGATTGCAAAGTCCATGTACCTGCAAAGCCTTCGGCTGAGCCAATCAGGTCTTCAGTTGAGCCAATTAACTTTGGATTGACTTGTGCGTATACACCATCAATTTTGGTTGTATTGGCGCTGATTTTTCCCTCATGTTCAGCCACTTTTGCATCGGTTTGAGACAAAGCACCTGTACTAGCCTTATCACCCAGCTCCAGAGTAATCGCATCAAGTCGTGTTGCGTTCGCACCCGATTGTGTTGCGGCAACATTCGCAGTAGACAGCGCAGTTGCAGCGGTTTGATTTGCTGTGTCTGCTGTATCGGCTGCCTGATTTGCAATTGCACTCGCCTGACTGGCTAGACTTGCTGCCGATCCAGCCTGAGTCGTTGCGGTTTCAGCTTTGGTTAATGCGGTAGCTGCATTGGTTTTTGCGGTATTTGCATTGCCTTCGGCAACTGTCACACGACTATCTAAGGCTTGCACTGCTTGCGTATTCGCTGAAGTTGCAGTCACTGCACTTTCAGCAGTCTGACGCACATTCGCTAAAGCTGTATCATTTATAGATCGATAATCTATTAATGCTTGTGCATTAGCAGCATCACCAGTCGAACGCGCTTGTGATTCAGAAATAATATTCGCTTCATTAGCACCAACACGCGCATTCATACCAGAAATATCACTAGCTAAAGCTTGATCAGCATCTGCAAGTGATTGCAACTTTTGATTAATTGATGCTGTATTTCCGCTAAATTCAACATTTAATGAATCAATGCGTTCAGACAATGCATCATCAGCACCTACACGAGCTGTCTGTTCAGTTAAAATATTTGCAGCATTATTATTTACTGATACAGTCAATAGATCTGTGCGCTGCGCTTGAAATAAATCACCTTCTTGCACTGCAGACAGAATCGACCATACCCCCGCATTTCCAGATTCACTACCAATTAAATCATCAGTAGAGCCGATCATATCTGGATTTGTGATGACTTCAACACCAGTGATGCGCTCGGCCAATATTCTATCAGCATCAACTCGAGCATTACTTTCATCAACAACCAGGGCTCGAAGGTCTTGATTACTCTGATTCGATTCAGCACGTACTGTTTCAATTAGTGATGCATTTGCAGAATCGGCATCAGCACGCGCAATTGCTTCCTGATTAATTGCAGCAGTGTTTTCATCTACCTCAGCTAAGACTGAATCAATTCTATTACTTATCGCAGAATCTGCGCTTGCTCTTGCTGTCGCTTCTTGCTGAATCGCTGCTGCGTTATTTCCAGCACTCGCACTCACTGTATCAATGCGACTGCTCAGGCTGTTATCAGCAGAGACTCGTTCAGTTTTCTCGGTAGAAATTGCAGTTGCTCTTGCATTGGCTTCTTGCAGAATTGCAGCATTTCTAGCGCTGGTTTCAGCACTAATAGCTGTATTGCGATTCGTTATTTCTTGATTGATTGCTGCTTGGCGGTCTGCGACTTCTTGCGATAGACCATCACTCAGATTTTCAATTGATTCAATTCGCTCCTGTCTCTCCACTGAAAATGCGTCATTAAGTTGATCAACGTTAGTTTGAACTGCGGTAATATTGTCAATCAAATTGCCGACATCACCATCAAGCCCTGCAATCGTATCGATCTTATCGATCTTGGTTTGCAAGTCTTGGTGCAGTTGAAGCTCTGTAATTTTCCCCGACAAAATATCGAGTACAGCGGACGCATCCGCAGATGTAGTCGCACTTACACGCTCAGACCATGGACCAATATTACCAATTCGGTCAATCAGGCGACCACGGAACCAGCGTGTTAAATTTGGCTGCATTCCCTGAATTTCGTGCGTATCTGTTGGATAAGCAAATAAACCAAGCTGTGCGGCATTAGCACCGTTTGATGTGCTTGAGATTTCAATTTCCGTATAAGCGGTATCAAGTGCGCCAACCGCAGGAAAATTCCAGTTCAGGCGATACCCAAATAGAATTCCTGTTGCGGATATATTTGCTAAAGCTGGCGGTAAGCCCTGCTTGCCTGATAATGCTGTCAACATGGAATAAGTTGGCAAGGAAGCAACGTCAAAAGCAGAAATTGCTGTCACACGGGCTTCATAGTTTCCAGAATAAATGCCCTGCACTTCTACCGAATTACTACCTGTAATTGGTAATTTAATCCATGAACCATCATCCTTTCGCCATTCCACCTGGTACTTGGTTGCACCTTGTGCCTGTGGCCATGAGATAACCATAGTTTCAATAGATAAGCCCTGCTGCACCATGCTTTCAGATGAGATTGATACAGACTCTACTGGCACCTGAATAGTCGGATTGATGATGGAAATCGGACGCTCATCAATAAAAGCGCCAAAATCGATTGCATCATATTTGGCTGACTCATATTGCAGACCTGTAATTGAAAACTGATGTTTATCATCCTGAGTAATACTCATGACGCGAAACTTCATGGTTTTCAAATCTTGCGCATCAACTGCCCAGACATTTTCAGCAGCCGCCGAATCAAAAGCCATAGTCACTGTAATATTACGACCACTGACGGATGATACGATACGAGCCTGAGCCTTGCCATCTTCACCATTTACAACAAGCCGATCGCCTGCACGACACACCACATCATCACGATCTAAAGTAATGGTGCGCAAGTTTGCAGAAACTTTAGAGATACGCCCACCATTAGCCCGGCCAGCAAATAATTCATCTGCGATTTCAATGACACGGCCCGGCTGTGGAATATAACCATCCAAACCAACTTTAAAAGAAACGGTGCGAGTTTCTAGCTGCTCGGATTTTAAAGCCCACAATCCAGCACGCTGTGCCTGCCCTTCTGATGTGCAGCCCCATGCATCAATTTCAGCAATACGTACACCGAGCTTTGCAATAGCTGCTTCATCACGCACATAGACATATTCGGTCTTGTAGTGATTTGCGGGGTTATCCCAAGCCACTTTTGCAACAGTGTGTCGATCACGCGCACGTGTGCCTGTGTACTCAAACAGACCATCAATCACATTGGCGCGTGTGTAAGTAAAATAAGTGTCCTGTGGAATATCAGCATCACAAACAATGGAATTGCCATCCCAATAGGAGATCGCACGGAATACGCCAGCGAGTTTACTTAAAATTACATAAGCATCTTCAGTTGATTGCAGATATACATTACAAGTAAAACGTGGCTCTTTTCCGCCTTTGCCATCATCCACCATTTGGTCGCAATACTGTGCAAGGCGATATAAAGACCATTTATCCAGCATTGCAGACGTTAAGCGGTCGCCTAATGCATAGCGTTTTGAAGTGCAAATGTCGTAATAAATCCACGCTGGGTTATTGGTATAAGCGCGTTTAAATGTACCATCCCACATGCCTGCATAAGTACGTGCCACTGGATCGTAATTTGATGGAACCTGAAGCTTGATACCTTTTAAATCAACCGCGACTTTTGCCACATTAGAAAAGGTTTCGGCATCATATTGAAGGCCAAGCAAAGCTGTATTTGGATAGCTGAGCTTGAGATCAATCACTTCAGTCAGTGCATCAACGTACATCTTGTCACTGATATATTCTGATGTTGAGTTCGGTGTGATTCTGCGGACACGGATCGTCCAGCCAGTATCTGCTTGGGGTAGTTGAATAGTATGTTGACGCTTATAATCATTCGATGTTTTGTCAGCAATCTGAGTATTTAAAACCTCAGTCCATGTGCCGCCATCAGTCTGCAAATCAATCGCATACTGAATCACAATGCCTTTTACATCACCATTTTCAGCATTCTGTTGGCGTAACGGCCCCCATCTAAAACGAATTGACACAGCATCAAGGTCGGTATTGGAGATAGCTCGAACCCAAGGGGAGTCGGATTTCAACTCAACGCCCACTGCACTCTCAGAAGAAATATCCGGAAAGCCTTCGATATGAGTCTGATCATTGGTGCCGTATCGGAAATCAGCCTGAACTCTCTCGAAGTTCCAGCCACCAGCCGGGTTTTGCAAAGGTGTATCATCCAGATAGACTGATTGCAAGCCATTGGCTAGACCTTCAACTTCACCTTCAGACAAGCCATATTTAATTTTGGCGCGAGTGATAGACTGAGCTGAGTCTGGCGCAATCACTGGCTTTCTTGATTTGCCTTGCCCTGCTTTTGCGCCTTTAATTACTGCGTTCATACTTTTCCCTAGACAATAAAAAAGGCGCTTATTGCGCCTGTATATTCTGGTTATTTACATTAAATCTTCTGGATACTGTCCTGCGCTTGCAATGAAGCCACCGACTTCACGCTGACCGTAAAGTACTGGCACCGGATTGCCCTGTGCTACTGTTGTAACTGCACCACCAAAGCCTTTATTGGCCTTGTTGCCATCTTGGTTTTGATCCTGATTTTCAATCTTGGGCATAAGCATCATGGCAATACCACCAACCATCATGCCAATACCAGCACCTATCAATGCTGTACCAATAGGTGCACCAACGCCAGTAAAAACCATCACAGCACCCACCACTACCAATACAGCACCAATAATGGTTTGAAAAGCACCGCCTGCACCTTTAACTTTAGGTACCACCTTGATCACTTTGGCACTGGTGCTCATGTCGAGTTCAGTTTCTGAGATGTTCTGCTTATCCTGGAATACAGCAAACTCCAAGCCTTGTTCATGTGCATGTAGCATAAAGTTTTCAAAGCCCGGCACTTGCACACATAAAGCACGCATGGCTTCGCGGGTATTATCGACAGCCAGGTGAAATTCTTTACCAAACTTCTTGGCTAGGATGCCGTATAACTTAATTGTTTTAAGCATGATTCACTTTTCTCCATGCAATAAAAAACCGCCTTATTTGGCGATTAATAGCTTTACATCTTTTCCTACTTCTACTCTCTTCCAGAAGGTTCCAAGCCAGCTGTTGGTTGAATCTAGCCAAATATCCCAATCGTCTCGATAAGGACATTTCCTAATATATTCCACTTTACAATTCACAACTCGGTAATGTGTTGCATCGTGAGGTATTGATAACCCACTGTAATCTCCCTGCTCTAAAGCAAGTTGCTCATTTAAAGCGTTAAGTAGATCATTCAGTTCTTTCTGCTTTTCGTGAATTCTTTGACGCAGCCCTTTAAAGTTCATACTTTAACTCCCTATGCCGAACCACCTTTGCAACTCGCTCCTGCCACTGTGGACCAAAGATTTCACGTACAGATTTACGGCCATACGGATGATGTAAAATGATTGATGAGCCGACACATGATTCTGTTTGCTCGGACTTCAATTCGGTCTGATCGCCTAACCAAATCACCGCATGATTGACATGCTCGGTACGTCCGACTCGGCATAACAGCACATCCCCATATTGCGGCTGATCGACTTCAATAAAACCCGCTTCACCAAAGCCATCCAGATACAGAGATTTATTCTCTTTAGACTCCCACCACCGATCATGACGTTCAAAATCGATTAGCTTAATGCCAAGCTCGCGCTGATAAAAATCACGAACAATGGCATAACAGTCTTGAATGCCGTGAATATAGTTGCGGCCGACTAAAGGCGCTTTATATCCGCATGGCTCATACACTTGAAACTCAATATCAGGATAAGCACAGATGACCCAGGGCTTTTCATGTAACTCAATCTGAATTAAATCAATTTCAGATGCACGTGCTGAAGCATTTGGATGTGAATGCACATAAGCCTGAATTTCGCCCAGATCTTCAGCTTTGGCTAAATCCTCGTGATGAATTTCAAACTGATCTTTGTTGTCTGAAATATTGCGACATGGGATGTATTCTTTACTTACAATCACACCGCAACACTCGCCTGGATAAACTTCAGCAGCATGCGCCTGGATTGCTTTTTTAAGTTTTGCGGTTAGTTTCATCACATTAAACTCGACGCCGGAAAGCCGCCAAAGCGGATTTCATTGTTGCGAATACGACATGAAGACAGTCGGCCAGAGCAGCGATCTAGTGCAGGATTGTCTGTTGGCTCGTCTTTATCGGTAAACATTGCCGCGCCTGTATACTGACATTCTTCGCCACGATAATCGCCCATTGCGCACCAATGGCAATAACTGGAAATCTGTCGAACCGGTATTTTTAAACCTTCAAAATCAATCGGGTTTGATAACTCAAAAGTGACTGCTTGGGCATTTTCTGAGGTCTTTTGCTCGATATACCAAAGCTGCTCTTTGGCTTCATTTGATGCAGAGGAGTTGCCATCACCAAAGTTTTCAGCATCTAAATACTTGGCTAGTGTGGTAATGACCTTGAGCTTTGCACCTGCAAAATCACCAAACTGTAAACAGTAAGCTGATACAGCGCCCTGAATGCCGCCAATATTGTTTGCCATGCTAAATGTGGGTGCAGAGGCTTTGCCATCGGAACGCATCTCTAAACCAGATACCTCAAGCGCCATCGGCTCGAAAGTCTGACCTTGCCAGATGATGTTGCGATACCATGTCTTTTCATTGCTCAAATCATAGACTTTACCAATTGAGCCTGTATCTGCGCCGATTAATTCACTTGAGCCGATGGATGTATAAATGCGCACCCAATCTTCATAAGAAATATGACCATGAAAACGCAAAATGCCCGCACCTAAAGCGCGAGCATCCAGTTCAAATAGCGTAATCAGACCATCAACATAGAGCTTCTGAAAGTCACTGTTCAGGGTCATCAGTCACCTCAATTTCAGGTTGTGGCAACTCTTGCAAACGCAAGTCAATCCAACGGTTTTCGGTAATATCCAAAGGCGCTTCAATGTCAGCCACAATACGCCCTTTATTGTTAAGCATGTAATCAAAGGTCTTAACGCTAATATCGCCATTTGCAAGTTGCTCATAAACAACTGCGACTAGCAGATTGCCATTAGCATCTTTAGGGGTTTCGATATACCAGCCCTCTTGCGCAAAGCCACTGCTACCCTTGACTAAATAATCACCTACACCTAATTTTTCAAACTCAATATTCTGCTGTCGTGCTTCATCATTTAGCTCTATTTTGTCTGCGAAAAGCTGAACGATTGGCGAAGCATTCTTAATAAAGCCATTTGCATCTGTAACGGTATTCCCTGTATGTCTTATAGCTACTGGTGGATTCCAAAGTTTCGCATCCAGTGGTACTGAACTTGATCTAAGATAAAATTCATTACTATATGGTTTGTTTCCTATTTCAAAACCTTTTGGAATATTTGAATACCTAGCACGTATTACAAACATATTCTTAGACACTTGCAACCAAGAAGATTCTGAGGGTGGATTACTTTCACCGAAATAATAGAAACCACAGCCCAATAAATTGCTATCCGCTGGCATCGGAATTGAAACCACTTCCTTACCCAACCCAAACGCCCCTACCTCCATCACATTTCCAGTGGCTGTCCCAGTATTTCTAGTTGCTGCCTCACCTAGACCTAAAGCTGCACGCGCCGCTGCGGCTGTCGTTGCACCTGTTCCGCCCTTATTTACTGGAAGTGCAGCAGGCAATACTCCTTGAGCTGTTGCGCCCAACTGACTGTAGATTTCATCATCATTCGCCTGAAGTTTCGCCGAACCTGAACGGAACGTGTCACCACCTGCGCCAGTTGGTGCTGTGCCTGGATTAATTGTTTGCTTAGCCATAATTTACGCCCACAAAAAAGCCCTCGATTGAGGGCATAAAGTTGATTGAAGTTAAGGTTTAAAGTCTTGGGTGAATGTAGTGGAGATGGACCAGATGCTACCGCCCAAACTGACTGGCATATAATCCCCTGCTACGACACGAACCTCGCCATCCAAAGGTGAATCCCAAAGGAATGAATCAGCACCTTTATGTGCATCAAAAAAGGCCTTGATCTCTTGTATCAAAGCCTTTTTGCCAGTTTTCTTATATGCCCATGTGGATGACCGGTTGTTAATCCCGACGCTGGTTCGCTGTGTATACCCATCGCCAAAACTGGACTGAAGGACTTTAAAGCTTGAAGTTTGGGAGTTTCCATCTAGGTCATTGCACCATGTAAATTTTTGGTTGCTCATAACTTCGGCCATTCAATATTTATTGAAATAATTGGTCGCGTATCTTTTGTGAAGCCACCTTCTGAAAACTTGTTGCCGGCAAGTAATCCGCCTCGTTGCTGATCTTTCTTGATTGCAGACTTAATTGAATCACTGATCATTTGGCCAAGGTCTTTAGATGGTTCAGCCTGTGGCTTAACGATACCCACTCGAACACGGTGCTGATGCTGCTTTACTTCACCATCGATTCGATCTTTGATTTCTTTTAGTTTTTGTTCGGATTGAAGAAGCTGATATTCTTCGTTATTGAGTACAACAATCACACCATCAATTTCTAGGATCCAGTCGCCCAGCCGAACTAATTTTTCCTGTCCGTTTGCAGGCTTGAAGGTGGTAATTCTTTCGCCATACCCGCGACCCTCGAATTCAAAGATTCCACCGAATTCTCTCATGACTTCTTTGTCACTCATGCCAGATACAGGGCAGTCTGTTTTTTTAAATTGAATAGCTTTCATGATGTCTCCCATAAAACAAAACCCCGCATATAGCGAGGTTTTGTTTTATCTAAATGAATTAAATTTGATATTTAAAATAAGTTTCGTAAAATATCTTTTGCAATACATCTCTAATTGGATCGAGGTTTATGTCATGAGTGTGCACTTGGAATGCATGCCCATCGATAGAAAACTCAACCTCTTCACCCACCCGCTTCCAGCTAGGTTTTTTCCCAATACACTCTCCAAAGAATTCAAACCCATCATAAATATTAGGTTTAAACTCTTGAATAGCATGCGCCATAGCATTTACATTTTGTTCGGCATAGTAGCCATTTCTTTCAGTCAAAATAAAACTCCTTAAAAGTAGGAGTTCTTTTTGTACTTGAAATTGGTGGAATAATCTACTTCGCCAACAATCCCCCCTGCCGTTGCTCTCTGCGAATCACAGCCAGAGTCATATTTTCCATCATTTTCCCTAATTGCTTTGCATCAGATTCACTGGTTGCAGATCCATCAGACGCAATATGAATGGTTTGCGTGTAATAAACATCCCCGCCAGAGCTAGAGCTATTACCCCCACCCGAATTAATCGCACTCACAGCACCCATACCAACACGGTGAGTATCTGCAACCAGCCCACCTGCCGAGTAACCTCGACGAATCGACTTTCGCAAATCCTCAAAGCCTTGCGGACCGCCTATAGCCTTGATTTCTTCTTGAGTTAAAACACCTTCACCTTTATGGACGACGCCTGCTGGCTCGTATTTACCACCGTGGCCTGTGTAGCCACCGTTGGCGAAGCCTTTGGGGGTGGCTGCTTGAATCATTGCTACAAATGTACCTTGATCCAGTGTTGCTTTTGCTGCGGCACCAATCTTTTGCCACACCGTACCCGGTTCATTTGCATAAGCATCTGATGCAGACTTCCAGACGTTCATGCCTGCCTGAGCAAGAGCAAATGATTGCTGTGCCGTATATAAAGCACGATATGCGGATGATGACTCACCTAGCATCGCACCGAACATTCCTGAAAGCGCGCCTGTTACTTGTTGACCATAACCAAGTTGAAGACTATAAGACGAAGCCTGATAATCGGATTCAATAGCTGTCATCCGGTCGTGATGCGCCTGCCAAATCGCTTCACGCTGAGCTGCAATCTCTTGAATATTAGCGTTAGGATCTTGAGCAGCCTGATCTACCTGACTCATTTGTGCATCAAACACGTCCTGAGATGCGTCATATCGACTAAATCGCTCTTGCTCTAAGCGATATTGATCACCAGTGCCGTTCATTTCAGCTTGGATGCTACCCCATTGCTGAACTGCATTATTTAAACGTCTACGATTTTCTTCTTCTTGCAAGGCTTTACTTAAGGCAATTTCACGCAGTTTTTGCTCTTGGCTTAACTTTGAGTTTAGAAGAATCTGCTCACGCTCCAAGCGATACCGCTCTTGCATAGCTGCGGTTTCGGACATAAGAGCTTCACGTAACTGAAATAAGCGAGTCTCTTGAGCCAGCATCAACAAAGCCTGCTCCTGCTTCAACTGCTCATCAAGCAAGGCAACTGCTTTATCACGCTGATCCTTGGTTAGCTCTAAATCGCGTGCAGCATAGAATTTCCGCTCATTAAAACTATCTTCCAGTAATTGAGATTCAGTCTTTTTGAATGCACCGTAATCATCAAGCTTGGTTTTTAAAGCGTATTCAGCAATTGCAATCTCATTATCAGCGCGAGCTTGGTATTCAGCCCTGAGTTCTTTGGCGCGTTCAGGTGAATAGCCGGCCTTGTCGATCTCCTGCAAATCATCCGCTAGTTTTGAGCGAATACGAGTTACTTCACTAGCAACATTCAGCTCTAGGTTTTTGCGAAGCTCTGCTTGCTGCTCTGCCATTTTGGCAGCCTCTTCAAGCAGTTTTTCCCATTCTTTAGAGCCTACATCGCCAGCTGTAAATCCATTTACTCCAGCGGTATAGCCTTTGAATTTTTGCCAGTAATCATTATTGTACTTGCCAATATTCTTACCCTTCTGGACATTCCCTTCGCCAGCATGATAAGCACGTACAGCCTTCTCTAAATCCCCTTTAAAGAGTTTTAAGAGATATGACATGTACTTTGCAGCACCTTCGGCAGATTGAGCTAAATCTGTACGGTCTTTTACACCGTATTGCTTAGCTGTACCGGCAAGAAACTGAAAGCCACCAGTGGCACCAGTCTGTTTATTCACCTGATTGGATTTACCAGTATTACCAGTTTCAATCGCATGAATAGCTGATAATGTGCCACTTGGCAGTCCGTACTTGGATTCAAGACCGGCAAAGTTATACTTGGCTGCATTGGCTTGAACTTTTGAGCTTGCAGTTAAAACCTTCTGCTGTTTCTCAAGCTCCTTGGTGCGCTCGCGTTCCGCAGCATTACGGGAATCAATAACCTTCTTGTTTTGCTCCTCTATGCCTGCGACTTTTAGCGCTGCCTGATACATCTCATTGGTGAGCTGAATGCCTTCTTTACGCGCAAAGTTGGCAGTATCAATCATCACTCGCACTTGATCTTCAGAGTAACCCTTAGCAAGCAGGGCTTTGGTTAGATAAGCCTCATATTCACGGTCAAATAAGGACTTTTTTACAGCCTCTAAACCTTCAGCAGCCTTTTGAGCAGCAGTTTTGTTCTTATCGAGTGCCTCACTGTGTTTATCAATCTGATTGACAGCATTTTGAAATGAATTTCCCGATAACTTAACCTCGATTCCTAGTGATTTTAATGCCTTTTGAGAGTTTCCGGCCTTTGTAGAATTTACATCATATTCCTTGGCTTGCTTCTTTAGCATGTCGTAAAGATCTGGCCGGATCTCCATTTCATTAAGCATGCGAATAGCATCGTTATAGCTAATTAGTCCATTTCGAGCATCTTCGGCGACCTTTCGGGCTTTTTCATTTTCAACAGCTGATGCGCGGATAGAAAATAGAACAGCGTCTACAGCTTCTTTAGATTTCGCCAAAGTTTCATTTTGCGCGCTAAAAGCTGCTGTTAAATCTGAAACAGCATTCTTTTTGTCATTGCCAGTAAGTTTCTGAAGCTCAGCACTCGTTTTTTCTGCAACTTTTCCTTGCTCCTCAAGCTTTGCATTGGCTTCCGATGTGCGGTAGCTCATGTAAGCGTAGCCAGCAGCCAGCGCAGTCACACCCAGTGTGATAGCTCCTATCGGGCCACCAACCAGACCAAGCATAGTTGCGCCAATTCTACGGCTTGAATTCAGCGCATTTTGTGCAGTTGTGTTTGCTATAACTGCTGCTGTTGATTCCTTGGTAGCAATACTGTGCGCAATTTCAGCTTGAGTGAGGCGCATGGTTGCAGCTGCTCGTGCCTGCCGAGTGGTGGCTGAGTTTAATTCTTGACGCGCAAGGTGGATTTCTTGTGCTGCCAAAGCTGTAACTTGACGGGTTCGCTGTACTTCTAGTGCCGCAAGGCGGGCTTGTGAAGCTGCCTCAGCCTGATCAGCCAGCTGACGCTGAGCGCTTAACACTAGACTAGCCTTAACCGCTGCCCCTTTGGTTAATAGTGCTGAAGTGATGTAACCAATCCCTAGTACCGCACCAGTATTGGCTACAGCGTCCAGATTTTCAGCCAGACTACTTAATCCACCTGCCAACATGCCAGTCGCGCTTGTGGCTTCATTGGCTTTTCCTAGGTAGACGGTCACTTCATTGGATAACTTGGTAAAACCATCTGCCAGACTGTTTTCCATGCTATTGGCAAGTTTTTCATTTTCATCACGAGTGGCAATCAGCGTCTTAATCAAGTCGCTTAAAGATGCTTTACCTTCAGCGCCTAATTTTCGAATTTCAGCTTCTGACTTACCGGTAGTTTTTGCCATATCGGCAATGATGTTGTCTGCACCGGTAACAATCGAAATCCATGCATCACCATCGATCTTGCCTTTTGCCATGGATTTGCTTAATGCATCCATTGCTGACTGTGCTTGATCTACGCGTGTTGCGTTATGGGTAAAACTAAAAGAAAGTGAATCAACCAAATCCAGTGTCTGAGTGGTCTGGTAGCCAAGCGATTTCATGCCGCCAGCCATACTCAAGTAGACTTCCTGTGCCTCACCTAATTGACGGTAGGTGGTGTTTGCTGTAGCAAGTACACGCTCCTGCACCAACGCATATTCTTCTGCACTAGAAGTTGCGTTACGAATACGTGCAGCCATTTGCGTATAGCCATCAGCCATAGCAATGGCTTTATTAATGGTTAGAATCCCCCCCATATAGCCAACAAGGCTTTTGATGGAGGCGGACATGGCATTCATTTGCGCATCTGCTTGATCGCCTTTTTTGGTTAGATTTTCCAGCTCGCTGGCAACCGCACGCGCATTTCTTTCAGCATTTCTTGAGTCAATTACGATTCTTAATACAGATTCTTGAGCCATTTCACTTTCCTGCGGGCAATAAAAAAGCCCGCGAGATGCGAGCTAAAAATTTTTGGTATTAAAAAACCCGCCGGAGCGGGTTTTAATTCATCTAATCTTTATCGAAAAACTACAAAAAAAAGAAACATGAGACAGCAAAATACGATTATCCCTGCCATAGTACTTGTGAGATTGTTATTTGCGATTTCTTCCTCTAGGTTTTGTTGATTAATCCTATTAGTTTCATCATTTAAGGCGTTTGTGTGAGCAACCATTTCTTCTGTTAGTATTGTCAAAAACCGTTCTTGATCTTCAGAATTGAACCGCTTTATAAATTGCTCCTGCTCATCACTCAGGTCATTAGATGCTTGATACAAGCTAATATTATTTGCGCTCGACATAAGCTTCATTGCCTCGCTTCTTGCTTGCACAATATCTCTTAGATTTCCTCTTGTAAAAGGGTATACCACCTGAACTCCATATAACTCTCCTGCTATTCCGGTATCGAGAAAGGCTGAATTATCCAACTCCTCACTAAAGCCTACGCCTTTAAACCACTCTAGGGGTGCCGCATGCATCTCCTCTTTATGGATTTTTTCAAAGGCAATTCTCTCACTCTCTGAAAGGCCGCAATAGAAAGGCTCAAAAATATCAGCAACCTCCAGAAAGGCTTGTTCTTCGGTTAATCCCTGCTCTAGCTGCAAGATAGACTTAAATTCCAATTGCTTTTTTACGGCATCTCTTACTTCTTGTCGCAATATGGGCGCATGAATAGTAACTCCAAACAACTCCCCTATTATTTTTCGCTCCACTTCTCACCCCAAATATTTATTGTTCAGGGTAAGATACTAATTCCAGCACAAAAAAACCACTCCGAAGAGTGGTTTTGTTTATTTGCTATTACGCTCTCTTAGAAAATGCCGCCCTACTCGTAGCGTATCAGTGCCATACAGCAAATCCAACACACTATCAAAACGCTTAGTAAACTCAGCAATATCCATTGTTGGGTAAAACCCTGGTGGTAGTGGCATCGCAGTCAGCACGCCATTTCTAGCACTTACATGCCATGAGTCGTATTTCGAGTTATTGAACTCATTGCTGATCTGTTGAGCCACCTGAATAACCTCTTGCGGATAGGGTAAAGCTCTAACCTCCTGCTTTTCCACCTTCGCTTTTAGATCCATTGTCTCCAGATAATGGACTGCTTCCGGAAAATGAATCTCTAAAAGCTCTGCATAGCGCGGGATTTTAAAGTGTCGGTTATGACGCGCCCACATTTCAGCAAAGATTTTACGTTCACCTTGTGACCGACGAGCCACGATTTCATGAAGTAAGGCTTGTTGTTCCGGTGAGATGGATTGGCGACCCTCAAGCTGCTTAGTAACAACTTCACGATCCAAAACATCCAAAACCCATTTACGGAATTGTTTGGCAATTGCTGTTCTTGAAAGCATCGCTATTAAATGACAGCCACGTAAAGAAAATACTCGAACCTCTCGGGCTTGACCCTGTAACGTCAATTTGACGTTGCGGGCCATACTCCCTGTGAACTCATCTGAATTACGCTCAAAAATCTTATTAACTGCGTCTTCACGCGAATAACCTAGAGCTTGTCCAAGCTCACGTGAAGTAATCCATGTTTGATTGTCCTGCTGAACAGGTGTGAAATTTACTTCGTTAAAACTTAATGCTAAACTCGTCATACGAATTCTCTCTTATTTGATGTAGTTGAGACATTCAAAGCCCCTTCATCCGCCAAGATTGCTAGGGGTTTTTTATTGCCTATAAGTTTCATGATTTAACTTCTTTAGATTGCTCTTTAAGAGTTTTAAAAATTTTCACAATATGGCTATTCAAAGACCTTTCATCTTTCTTCGCCTCTTCTTGCAAAAAATCCTTTATCTCTTGCGGAACCCGAACGTTTAATTGCGTAATGTTTTGCTGCATTAGCAAATCCTCACTATTAAAATATTAGCTAATTGCTAACAATATCTAACATAGCAAAAATGAAATCACTGTGTCAATATATTTTGCTAATGAAATGCTAACAATTTTTGGATTACCCATGTCTAATGAAGTTCAATTTAACTTGCGCATACCCGCTGAATTAAAATTTAGAATCGCAGAGGTAGCTAAAACTAATAGCAGATCCATTAATGCGGAAGCTCAGTTGCGTTTAGAGCAGAGCTTTGAGAATACAAAAAGTTACTCAGAAGAAGAGTTTGAAAAAGCAGTAAATAACTTCCTGGAGGGATTCTTTACTGCTAGCGTTCAAGCCTGTCAAATGTCGATAGATCAACTACACGCCCAGCACGGAGATAATCTTATTGGCGATCAAAAACTATATCTCGAAGCAACTAAGTTAATGCAATCGCAATACAAGAGATACCTAAGCCAATTGCCAATATTTAAAAAGAAAACACCCTAATCACTCAGCAACGACCCTCAATCCGAGTGCTGTTACCATTGACCCTCAAGTTGAGGGTCAATGCTCACATCTGAGCCTTGCCTCCAGAGCCTCAATTTGAGGCTCCCGATATGATGCTGATTTTCCGGCATCATGATATGCAAATTCTCATATCGCCTCTGCAAATTTGCAGAGTACTTCATATGTGATAAGCACCAAAAAAAACACCCTAAGGTGCTTTTTTAATCTGATTATTTATTAGAATGCCATGGCTGCTAACTTAGTAAACGTTTTACTATCAGTGGTAGCTAGCATTTTTCGCCCATCTTTAAACTTCAAGATGAACGTGACATCCTTACCTTTACCACCAAGCAACAAGCCCGCAAGCAAACCAACTGGGCCTAGCAGTGCTGCACCAGCAACACCCCACCCAATCGTACCACCTATTCTTTTTACATTTTCTTCAGTTGCTACAGTTATCTCTTCAATTTCGACACTGGAAAATGACTGAACATTACCAGAAAAACCATCGCCTGCCGCCCATGGTGCAGAAATTGTAAAAACCCCACCCAATATAGTGATTGAGCCCTTACCCTTTGTGAAGTCGCCAGCATGTATAGTTAAGTTTGCCATTATAATTCCGTGATTTTTAAAATTATCAACAAACAAGATACTAATTCTTCGCTCAAAAAGAAACCTCCCGGAGGAGGCTTGGTTTACTTTATATAAAATTCTTTTTTCTGCCTAATATAGGCAGCAAATTTGGTATTGACCTCAAAAACAATCTGATTGGCGCGCATTGACTCTATTTTCAACTCATCACATGCTATTGTTAGGTATTTCTGAGGATCATCTTGGATTTTACTACAAGCAATCTCAAGCCCCCTAAATACCTCTTTGAAACTATAATGATTGTCTGCAGCGTGCCAAGTTTCATCTGATATTTCACCCCAATTTTCAAACATTGTTAGCAGATCAAATATATCTTTATAAGGCCTGTCATTATATCGATCTGCATTTGCTAGAATTTTTGTTAAGTAACATGATTGATGATCGATAGAGGGAACTTCAAATTGATTTATCTCGTCTTTTTTGATCTCATAATTAGCAAAAGATACAAATTCCAACTTAATAGGCACGCCTTCCATTTGAATAAAGCAGCGCGTGCCATCTCGATCAAGTCGAATTTCTCGAAGATACTCAAATTCACTTTTTACAATATTACCCAAGCTATTGGGAGTTACTACTGCCCGAACTGCTCGGTAAGACTCTTTATCCGGGCAAAGAAAATCGATGTCTATGGATTCACGGTATTCGTCTAATTCAAGAGCAATCCTAGTACCTCCACCAAATAATATTCGATGTTCATCTAAGTATTCAGAATTAAAATTCCTTAAGGCTTTTTGAATTAATTTATGATGAGGACGGGTAAATTCAAGCATGAAAATTATGCTGCCAAAAATAATCCATGACCAATGATCTGAGTCAATCTATCGATCAGATTTCTTTCTTTGCCAGTTAGTTGTTGAGCATCAATATATTTCCATCTTTTTTCATAAAGATGAAAAGCTCTTTCAGCAGGAATTTGCTCAGCTGCAGTATCCCATAAAATATAATCTAAAGCAGGATACTCTTTTCTTGCAATTAGATTCATATGCTATACCTATATGATATGACTGGGTGCCTAAATATTAACACCTAGATTAATAATATATTGACATAGTATTTGATAGTGACATCACCGTCAATAACGAATTATCATCGTTTCGTCAGCTCTTGTGACGTTTTGTTCTCTTGCATCGGCGTTAAGCATTATAAGTGGTGAGAT
This sequence comes from Acinetobacter sp. UBA1496, assembly GCF_002324975.1. Lineage (NCBI taxonomy): Bacteria > Pseudomonadati > Pseudomonadota > Gammaproteobacteria > Moraxellales > Moraxellaceae > Acinetobacter > Acinetobacter sp. UBA1496. Next base: position 27,532 of record NZ_DCRI01000094.1, read on the forward strand.
TGAGCAAAAACCAACTCACGCTGATTTCTTGCTCATCTTCTTGTAAGCTTCATCAATAAAACGGTTATCCAGATCAAAGATGACTGCATTAAAAATATAACGCTCCACCGGCAACTCATACTGCTCACAATAAGCGTTAAGATCAGCAATACCCAATGCTAACGGTGTGCCTTGCTCATATCTGCGTGAACGTGAAATGACGTTATAGGCTTCGATTAAAGCATTGGCTGTATATGAATATACTGGCGGATCAGGTAATTCATGCCCCTGCTTTTCACGCAACTTTATTTGGTGCTCGCTGAGTCCTGCGTACTGGTTGAGGTATCGGTAGAGTTCTGCAACTTTCCCAACACTTCATCTCGATAGCTGTTTGCTTCAGTTTGAATCTGGTCAGCTTGTGCTTTTACAAAGGCCCAGATTGCCACGCCAATATCACCCATATTGAAAAGCTTGTTTGCGTTCTCAGGTGAGCATTCTGGTTCAATTTCTTTGTCATTTTCAACAAAGACCACGCCTTTCCAGTCAGCCACCAAGTGACATGCAGCAGCCTCAAGTAATAGCTCATGATAAAGCTTGTCATCACTACCCGCAGTCGCCACATCATAGCCTTTCGATGACAACTGATTCTGTGCACGTTCAACCGCTACCCGATATGCCTTGTAGTCAGAGCCGCGAATCTTGAACTCTGCTAAAACATTTCCTTCACTGTCTTTATATTCTTTCCAGAGGGCGACTTCTTTACTTTGTTGAATTGCTACTTTTAAAGCCATGTTTGATCTTCCAAAAGAAAACCGCCCGAAGGCGGCTATGGTTATGCAACTGAGCGTGTGATGGTTGGTGCCACTTTGACCTGCTTAAACTCTAAAGCCAGCGTGTGGTCGTCGGTCGCATTGGTGTCTGACATGCCATCATTATCGAGTTCCAATTTAGAGAAATGGAACCCGTAAGCATTGCCTTGAGTATCTTCAATGCCAATTTCGGCAGTCATGGTTTCGCGTGATTCAACATATGGAATCCAGGCTTTAGATTGCTCAGTTAAAACCACTGTCGCACTAAGACCAATATTCACTTTGCCTTCAGTGTAGCGGTTTGGAATGATGCTCTGATTGCCTAGACATGGGCGAGCAGTTAGGTTGTTGTTAATCGAAATAGTGAACGACTCAGCACATGCAGTACCCACAGTACTCACGCCATTAATTTTGAATGTATTCACGTTAATGGATGACATGAATGGCGTATCAGGTGCAGCAAGTGGTGCAGTTACAGGGCTTGTTGCTGGGTTTGAGTAGCCTGTAGCGCTAATTGTTGCAGAGCCTGTGATTTTGCCTTCGGTGTCGCCTTGAATGGTTAATTCGCCAATTCGGGCACCTGAGAATACTTGGATAAAGTTTAGTTTTTTATCATGCTTTACAATGGTAAAGGTATCTAATTCCATGCCACCAATTTCAAGAGTAGCAACACCTGTTACACCATCTTCTACAAATATATTACCGGCTGCACCTTCAAGCAGAATATCTTGGCTTAAAGCCGATAGTTCATACTCAATGGTGCCAGTCGCTTCACCCGAGGTCGCAACTGAACCTTGATCAAAACGAGAATCTACAATTTCATCAGATTCGGTAAGCGAAACGGTTTTCTTTAATGAGTCAGAGTTTCGACGCAACGTATGCCAGACAGGCACTGCAGGCAAAACATTAGGTGACTCTTCTTTTGCAATGTAGATAACTACATCAGTGCCTTTGGATGACATAGTGTGCTCCTTAATTTTAGGCATAAAAAAACCACCTTTCGGTGGCATTGGTTTTTAAATTTCTCTTTAGCAGTGGCCGCGCTGTCTTGCTCCGTCATGCTTTTTATTCCAATTGAATGCATCAACGATTCGACCGGTAGGCTTGCTATCAATCAGATCACCATCTGCAATCATTGCGGCTTCCAATTGCTCAAGCTGATCCAGTGTTTCAATTAAGTTGAACAATGGTCGTTGTGTCACAATGATTTTATGTTTTGGGAATTTGGTTTCTATTTCTTCCTGCTTTTCAGCAAGGTTAAGCATATTGGCCTTAGATGCTGCCACTACAACATACACAATGCCGTCAATAATAAAGTCAGCCTCTACATCACCATCACTTACCTGTCTACACGCAAAAATGAGGTATGCATTGTCTGTAATTGGATTCACGCTAGACCCTCCTCACCGAAATTAAGCAATAGGGTATTTTTATTAATCCAGTCTTGACGCTTCTGCTTGTTGGTTTTCTTTTCGGCTTTACGCAGGTGTAATCCATGACTGTGTAACGTGGCTTTTGCCTGTGAAATTTTTTCATCCATATCGATTTTATTCAACTCGTCAAAAGCCTTGTGTCTAGCATTCAATTTGCCTGTCCAGTGATTCCAGAGCACATCATCACATTCTTCTTGGTATTTGATGACAGCCTCTTTGCATTCAGGCTTTACTTTGTTTGCACTGATTGAATTAAACCATCCAAATAGTTTTCGCAGTGGAATACAAAGCATCTCCTGAATACCACCACTTGAAGGGATGGTCATTTTGACCATACCCCATCTCGGATTTGAAGCAAGCTTTCTGTGCTGGCTCTTCCAATCCAAACCCATGCTCTCGACAACCAATTTCATTGGCACGTAAGGCTGGTTGTTGCATTCAACAATTGATAATTGAGTATTGTGAAAAAATACAGTCTGCGGTTGCGCTACCATCTTCATAGCATTCTCCTGATCATGCTCAAAAAAAAGAAACTGGCAGGCACGTTGAACATGGAAACGCGCTTTTCGAACCGTCGTTCTAGCCAGTGATTTGCCTGAAAACAGGCATAAAAAAAGCCCTGCATCGCTGCAAGGCTCATTTTCTCAGTTGAAAAATTGGCTAATTATCCAATTTTCCCATTTCGAGTACTGAAAGTTTTTTATTAAAAAACCTGCCGCTAAGGACAGGTTCGTTTAAATGGAATTTTACTTTGGTGTGTAATCTAAGGTTTAAAATCTATATCGACTGAGGCGCCTGTAACTTCATATAGCTTAGGACTGCCCATTTCACTGACGTCCTCTAAATCAATGTAGACTTCACGAATGGGTAAGCTGTTTTCCTGCTGCCATTTAGATACTTCCGCCTGAACTGCTGCCGCAATGCGTTGCTCTAATTCTTGTTTTTTGGCTTCGATTTCATGGAGCATCTTTTGGTATTCGTTCATAGATTTAATCTCAATACTCTAAGATAGAGCCTTACTGATTCGGTCAAGTATTTTTACAAAAGGCTTGCTAAGCTCACTCTTGAGCTCTTTAAATGCATTCTTTTTCTGCTGACCCTCATGATACCTTAAAGCATTCTTGTCGTCTTCAGAACAAAATCCCTTCGCCTCAATCTGCCTGTTGATTTCCTCTATAGACTCACGATGGTTTAGGCTTTTCATCTCAATTCACCCGATAAGACACATTCACATTATACTGATAAAAGCTCATAGTTGAAGGATCGCCGATTGCTGATGAATGCCCAGCATCCAGAATATCAGCCTGAAGCATTTCCAGATCGCCAGACTTATAGAACTGCATGTGTTTGGCCCATTTATCAGCAAGTTTGGATAATTCAAGCGTTCCTGAATGAAGCGGTGCAAATAACTGGATAAAGACAATGCCTGGTGTGCGTGTGCAAGGCTGATCACCAATACCGGAAATAAACGTACCCGCATTCTTTACTGTGACCTTCGCCCAGATCTGCCCAGCTGGTGGCTCATATGGTTTGCCACCAGCTTGTGGATTATTCGCCAACTGAATATTCGCTTTAGGCATGCCAGTGAATGTGCCAACACGCGCAAGAATTGCTTGTAAGGCTTGGGTATTGGTCATCATCTGTATTTCTCACAAACGTATCGGAATGAAAGCGCATAGACACCATTAGGGGCTTGTTGACTGTGACCATTTTCTAAAGCTAGGCCATATGGACTATTAGTCTGGATATATACAAGACCGCCTATTTTCGCTGTAGATGCTATTTGCAGTCCTTCTCGTAGCGTTTCATTGCCTGAAAGGTCATAGCCTTTTTCATAAGTGTTTTGATGTGAATCAAGCGTTACTTTATGTGATGCCCGAAACTCACCATCCATGACAGGTGAGCGCACAACGACTTGCTGTAATGTTTCGCCTATGATCTTTTTGAGATGGTCGTCTGCATTCTTCACCACATCAAGCGCAAAATTACTCGGTTTGTTTTTCCAGGCCATCTAGCACCTCGGCAAATTCTCAGTCAGTTCTCGCTCATCGTAAGAGTTATGAACGTAGATACCATCCTCATATTTCACACCACATTTGCAATCAGGATTGAAATCATGTGGCTTTAAATCGTTTTGAGGTATCACATGAACTGAGTCATGGATTTCATGTACTTCCCAGGCCATCAGTTTCACTCTCCTGAAACATTGAAAATAGATCCTGAGCAATACGCTGTATTGAATAGGCTTCAAATTCGGTGCTAGGCTTTTTCTCACCCATCAGCTTTTTAATCCGCTGCCAAATATGCACAGCTTCATGCAATAAAAGCCCATGTACCTCAATCAATGTTCTTTCACTGCAATCACCCAACTGAACAATGCAATGCTTGCCACCATCGTAATAATCAACCTGAGCACCCGCACCCAAATGAAGAAACTCTTGTGTGTCAGTCACATCATCGAATAACAGATCGAATTGATCTTGATTGCGAACCAAAGTGTATTTCGAGTGTTCAAAGGGTGAGATGTGCCATTCGGGTACATAGTTATTGTTGATCATAAATTCCACCCATTAAAAAACCCACCGAAGTGGGTTAAGTTTGGCGAGGATCGAACTCGCTTTTTCAGGCGGATAGGATTTACACGTATTTCAGCAACACTATCCAGAACCTGACGTTTTTCCAAACCAGGGCTCTTGCCCCTTAAACTACAAACTCATCATGAGTATAGGTTATTTTTAAACCTTCCTCAATTGAATCGTATAGGTCGCTGCTACTGGATCAGCACCAATATTCACGACTTTAAAATCACCTTTACTGGTTGCCCAAACATCACCAATCTGTGGTACCGCAGTAACTTCATTTTGCAGAACAATGGCCTTAGAGTCTGTTACCTGATAATCAATTGGCTTAACCATATCTTTTAAATACGAGCCAAACAGGACGCCACGCCCTGAATAGGATTCATCACCAACAATGGGGTAAGTCTGCGTTTCAAAATCAAACTCACCTGAGTAAATCAGTTTTTCACAGGTAAATGAATCGACAGCATCGGCCAGATCTTCATTGAATGCGACCGCGAGTTCTTCCTGGAGTTCGTCTCTCATACCCATACTTAAATCCTTTTTAGAAACTGCACTGAAGATCGCTTGGTATAGGGTTTGATCAAGTCAAGGATGTATTGCTCATAAGTGTTTAAATCTTCCGATCCTGCCGCAAAGGTTTTGGAAACGCTGGTTCCAGATTGGGCCGATACGGTCTTACTCACTACAGTGGCAGCCTTACCTTGATAAAGCTTACCCGCCAGAATCCCTCTAATAATCTCGTAGGAGGCTAACTTAAGCGGTTTTGGCACCTGACTAGGTTCAAGATACTCTTTTACATTACGCGATCGTAAATACGCATCTACTTGGGAGAGCAAACGAGCCTTGTCACTAGCGCTTTGACCAGCAAATTCGGGCACGTTTTCCAGCACTTCTGTTTCAGTGACAAAGCTCATTGTTTTATCCCTTCGGTTGATCCACTTCTTTCGTATCTTCTGCTGCTTTTGCGGCTTTAGTTTCTGCAGCAGTGAGCTTTTTGGCCTTAGCTTCCAGCTCTTTGACTTTAGCCTTTAATTCATCATTTTCAGATGCCAGCTTTTTGACTGCTTCACGTTCTTTATCAAGCTGCTCAGTCAATTCAGAATTTTCAGCTACCACCTTTTCACATTCAGCTTTCGCTTCATCAAGGCTGGCCTGAAGCTCAGGAGTGATGCCTACATTCAGTGAAACCGCTTGGTTTTTAGGTTGATTGTCGAGAAATGCATAGGCTTGATCGACCAGATCGGCATCTGGAAAATCTTCATCTACTTCAACTGAAGTCACACCACCGATTACACCCAAGAATGAGCTTCGATAACAAACATCAGGATCGGGATGCTTGGGAATGTTTTCTGTATAAACTACTTTCATCTTTATGCTCCAAAACAAAGGCGACCGAAGTCGCCATGTTTATTAAGGTGTTGCTGTGCCAGAGATAACCGCAGCAAATGGAACCTGCTTACGATCAAATACACGCTCCCAGTTTGCAGCATTAGCATACTGCGCAATAGTCGGAGAGGTGTTTGGACTGGTATTACCCTTCCAAGAGAAACCTGCAGGTTGCAGCAGGTAAGTCTTACGTTCCCAGAGGATTTCAGCACCACCACCATTACCACCAGATGGCTTGCGCTCAAGCTCAACAGGAACTTTAGGTGTACCCTCACCGTAACCGAATGCACCGGCACCAAAGATCAGAGATAGGTACTGGCCATTGCCGTAAGTCAAACCATCATCCATAAAGATTGGTTTACCTAGGTAAGTGGCCAAGATAATGCGACCTTCAGAGTCTCGTAGGTATTCAATAAGGTCCTGCTTCACCATCTGGTTCATTACGACTGAGTGAACACCCATTGCTGAGAACTGATCGGCCGTATCACCTGCAGTAAATGCCGCATCCTGGAATGCACCAGCTGAGATGGTAGCACCCGCATCAATGACCATGTCTCCACCGTCATTTGCGATATTGGAAGCAATCACACCTCGGGCAGAGCCAAGTAAGTAACGCTGCCATTGGCGCTCCCAGTATTTACCGAAGCGGTTGCGAATGTGCTGCATTGGCTCTGAATTGGCTAGTTCGGCTGTTAAATCCGCTACGCCATATCCTTTGTTTAGATACAGTGTACGAGCTTGCATTGAACCTTGAGCTGCTTTACCAACTTCACCCAGATCGTCTGGATCATCATTGGACAGGTTAGGCGCTTCATCTGCATCTAGATCTTGCCAGTATGCAATCGTAGAAGACCCTTGGCCATTATTAGCAATAGCATCGAGAGCTTCATTTTTTACAACGATGCCCGACTGATAGACAGCTGTTTTCTCTGGAGAGTTGACCGGATCAAGTGTCTGGTAGTAATCCCCAACAAAAACATCTGATAATTGAGTTGTAGCCATATTTAAGTACCTTTAGTTTTGACTAATTGCTGAAATGCATTTGGATTTTCACGAGCTAAAGCGGCTCGCTCTGCTTCTGTATAGTCAGACCATTTTTTGTTTGGAGTACCCGAACCAGGTGCACCAGAACCATTCGCTTTAGGCCAGAAATAAGCTTTCTTCTCACGTAAGCCTTCAACCCATTCTTTTGGAGACAGAGGATTGGTGCCGTCTTTCCCAATAATCACTTCCCCATTTTCATCGATGGCCACAGCCTTGCCGTTTTCATCTAGAGAGAATTGGGATTGAGCCAAGAAGGCAATATCTGCTGTAGCCTCACTTAAGGCCCCTAGCTCTACTGCTGCTTGTACAATTTGACCCTGGACCACGGACTGCTTGAACTTATTTGCATAAGCTTCGGCTTTGTCTGCACGCTGCTTTTCAGTTGAAATTAAGCGCTCATATTCCTGTCGCATCTTTTCGGTACGTTTCTGGATGACTTCATCAATCTTGCCCTCGGCAATAAGTTTTGACTCTTCATCCTGACCAGCTTTATTCAGCAACTCTTTAACGGCTGTAAGATCTACACCTTCTAGCTGAGACTTAATCCCACCTAGTTCGGTTTTAAGATCTTTATTGGCTTGAATCAGCTCGGTGTTTTTGGTTTTTAAACCCTGTACCTGCTCATCGACAGCCTTTTGAATGGCTGCTTTAACTTCTGGATTTTCTAAATCAATTTGGTCTGACATTGTTTATTCCTTGAATAACCGCCTGGCGGATTTGAGATACCTGAGCTTTGCGCAGGCATAAAAAAAGACCCGTTTGGGTCTAGGTTTGGATTTGGTTTATTTGCGCTGATTGCTCAACTCAATATCTTTTTGATTAATTGAGCTTCGTATAACAGGTGTCTTTTTCTTAGGTGGTATCTGGAAGGTTGCAGTCACAATCGTCATTCCATCCACACTACACTCAGCACTAACATTTGACTGAATGCCTATCTCTTGTTTGGTTTCGGCATCCACAAGTACAAATTGATTGGTGCCTTCAACAAGCTTTAATTCAACGTCTTTCATTTGTCCAAGCCTTTAAAATTAAGTCATAAATGATTTGTTGCTCAGGTGTGGTCATAGGGCTACCGGCTTTCTAACTGAATAACCAAGACTCATCCACATCATTTGTCTGCGCACCGCGTTGGCGCGAAATGGAATTAAAATGAGATCCATGCTCAAGATGTAGCGAATTTCATTAATGTCTAAAACTGATGTTATTGACCTCATAACCCCAACTCCTTAAACGTCTTCGCATCCAGCGCCTTCAACTCATCCAGCGTGTACATAGCACCTTGCGGATCGACAAACTTATCGATGCTGTAATTGCCTTCTTTGTAGAGCTTGTAACGCGATGGGCCGAGCCATTCCTTTTGGAAAAACTCATCAGTCTGGTCGAAGAACTTTTTAAACGATGTATTTGCATCTAGCTGGCCAATAATCCCCTCGCGTTGGTCTTTCGGGATATCACGCACCTTACGCTCATCCATTACAAAAGGACGCTTACCGGCAATATCACCATCAGCATCACAACCGACCAGTACAGACCGGCAGTTATAATGAAGTGGCGGTTTTGGGTAAGCCCTACTGATGTCATAGACATTGGCATCCAATGATGCGCATTGTTTAGAGGTACGACCATCCAAAGTACTGACGAATTTCACATGAGTGAATCCAAGTGCCTTCCAGGTATCGTCATATGAAATATTCGCCACATGACTTCGTGCGGTCCGAACCGTGCGTTCAATCTCTACCTTGGTCGCATCCCAGATACCGCCAACATAAGCGTACTGATTGCCTACCTTGGTTCGCTTGCCACGGATGCGGGTAATAATTTCCTGATTGGTTTGGCCCTGATTGATACCATCACGAATCGCATATTCAACCTGCTTTCGAGCCTTATCCAGTACAAAGCCAAACATTTCATTAATAAGCTGACCGCCTGCCAATGGAGTTGCTTTTGCTTTTTTATAAAGCTGCTCACCACTGACCGAAGCTGCTGCACCTGTCATTAACTGACTGACGTACGATGCTTCATACACCGCCATGCTAACCGCTGACTGGTGAAAGGTTTCTGGCACCTCAACCAAAATCTCTTTAAACCGGTCATTCAGCAGGTTTCGAATCTCTTTCAATTGATCAGTTGTATATTGACCACTCGCCAATGCGATCCTTTCAGCCTCAGACAGGTTTTCGAGCAATTCCCTTAATTCTGACACCATCTTATTAGACAGACCGTAAAATCGGCTTAAAACCTCACTTACAGCTTGGGTTGATGCTCGATAGCTATAGGCTGAATGCTGGCTTAAAGCATTAAGTATTGCTCGTTGTGCTATTTGGTCGTTCATAGTTCATACCTAGTAAAGCACCCGCATTCTCTTGCTCGACTCGTTCCATCTCATCCTTATACTCATGCTCTGGCAAATTACCTGTCGCAATGTATTCCCAATAAGTCTGGAATGAGTTTTTACCAGCAATCGCACCTTCATATAGCTGTTTAGCTAACTCTATGTCATATGCGGTAGAGCTGAACTCTGGCTTAACACTGAATGTATATTTTGATGGGTCCAGCTTTAACCACTGGGCTGCATACTTAATTGCCTGCTCGATTGCTTCAGCTGCACACATAACAATGCTATGTAAGCTTGCATGCTGATCTTCTTGTCTAGCTCGACGCGCTTCACCTGACTCTTGCGTATTGGTATCAATAACCTTGGCACCTGCTTCTAATGCTGCATTTTTCTGTGCATCCATTTCAGCTTTGGTTTTATCAATACCAACTCCTTGAATCTCTAAGTATCCGCATTTCGCTTCTTTAGGCAGGAGCCATGCCGCCATTACACCTGTCACAGAAACATCATCGTCATCATCCAAGCCACTAATCCATGGTTGTGGATGAGCTGTGTGATGCAAAGACTGGAAGTAATCTGCCGATAACTGGTAATACTTCAATGCGGCCTTAGCCATAGTCAGTAGCGGTACAGTCCCCACACTTGGAGAATTGTCTGTCGTGCCACAAAATACAAAAGGCGTGAAACTTAAACTGTTACTACCTAGTGTCGGAGTTTTATCCTGCTCAGTGCTGCCGTCAAATAATCGAACATTCAAAGATCTATCTTTTAGACCTAAAACCCGGTGAACAGTCTTAGTGCTATGGCTAAATTCATCTTCACTATTCTCGAATTGCTCCTCAAGCACCACTAGGTTCAGGTCTCGACGACCACCAACATTATTTTCCTTCCAGTTAATAATAGATAGAGCGTTATACAGCGCAAAATATGGCTTCCCGTCACTATCCACATCAACCAGAAGGCCGCAGCGACCATACTTGAGTAGCTCTAGCACAACCCGGATAAATAGCTGTTTTAAGCCAAATCCATCATTGGTGGCGTTTTCGCTTAGCCCAGCCATTAGATTACTAGGCAAATTGATTTCAGGATTCAGTTTAGATACCAGCCCAATCATTGTCCGTAGTGAATCTTGCACCCATAAAGGATATTGCGCCCGGGAGACATAGCCCTTATAGATTTCACCGGTTAGATCGCCCTGCTTTTCAGCTTCAACCATCCCTGCTGATTTTGATAGATATTGGGTCGTTGCCAACTTAATAGCTTCTTCACCGGCTACAGCATCCTGCATTACCTGCCAGCTTTTCTTTGCAGCAATATACTGCGGATGTTGATCTGTAACTGCCATAAATACACCAATAAAAAAGCACCCCGAAAGGTGCAAAATGTTTAAGCCATGCCGCGGATTCTACGTGTCTGAACCTTGCGTTCTCTTTTACTCATCGCCACAGCAAAATATCTAAACCCATCGGCACCATGCGAAGTGTGGTCATGCAGAGGTTTATCCTTCCAGCAGCCCTTCTTGTCATCCCACTCTTTGCGGTAGTTTTCCAGATGAGAAATACCTTCCTCACACTTGGTTTCATCAAACTCACATCGAGGCAGGATTTCACGAGCCAATTCAATGCCGTCCATGATTCCAATATTGGGAACCACCTGGAAACGAACTGAATATTTCACCCCGTCAATCTCATAACCTTCTTTGGCAATATCAAGACGAGATTTACCATCGTTCATCAATGAGCGGTTTTGAATATCATGCGGAGCGTAATGCGCTGAATAGGTATAGCCGCGATCCTTCAAGACCTTGAAGTAATGACGCATGCCTTCACCTGAGTTTTCGTAGTAATCAATCACCTGATAATGATCTTCACCAATCTTTCGAATGAACCAGATCGCCATAGAATCCGACACACCCAAATCCCAGGAGGTCATCACATCTAAATGTGAATTATCAGGCAACTCACCAATACGACCATTCTCGTACAAGAATTTGAATTGCTTCTTGTAGTAAGCACCTTCTACTGATTGAGCAAATGCCTCAGACGGAATAGATGGATACTCACGCTTAATGTCTTCACCAAGCGTTTTCTCTTTCTGCCAGTACCATTGCTGCTGCTCTGGTGTGGTATGGATGTTGTATTTAGCTTTTAGTTCAGCAAAGTAATCTTTTAGGCGCTGCGGAATCTCAGCTGTAACTGGCAAAGCATAATCATGATTCTTCCACCATGGGAAGAAAAAGAATTTCCAGTCCAGGATGCCAAGTGTTCTACCTTGAAGTTGCAATTTCTCAGCAGTCTGGCAGTAGTCATAGAAATAACCCGACTTGCCCTCAGCAGTAGACTCAAGGGTGATCTTTCCACCTAAGCCAACCGCCTCAAAAGCACCAGTGACAATCTCACGCGCCTTATCGGGATACTTGGCACAAATCTTACCGAACTCCGAAATATGTAACCGCTTGAGTGTTCCACCACGAAATGACGTACTAACTGTGACCGATCCACCTTTGGAGAATACAAGCTCTTCTTTAGTCTCAATGCTTAATGGATTGGCTGCACGTAATGGATGTGGCAACTTCTCATAAGCGTATTTGACCTTTTCCCGAAACAGACGTTTAGCATCATGTAGGGTGTGTGCAATCAAGGCACATTTATCCGACATGAATAGTGCAGCATCCAATTGAATGATGCACATCTCAGTCGTAAAGCCGAGCTGACGCGCTTTCAGGATGATGTTTCTCGACCACTCATTTTCAAAATACTCAAGCTGCTCAAGTGTCATCTTAAACTTGACTTGCTTGCCGTTCTTATCAGTGATGTAGTAGAGATTATTTAGCCGCCAGTGCTGATCAATAAGTTTTGCTCTATGCTCAGGTTTAAGCATATGCCCTCCTTATCAACCTTCTTTGCTTAGCTCATCCATCAGATCTGAAATAGACTGAATCTCAAGTTTTCCTGAATGTTCCACCTTGTCTTTAAATGCACCTACAGAGACATGCTTACCAAGCAGTTCAAGGTTCTTGGTTTTGTCAGGCCATTTGATCTTTTTAAGCCAACCTTCGCCATCACTCAGTTCAAGATTCTCAAGATTTACCACGTACTGTCGCCAAACTTTAGGCCATTCATTAACAGGTCGAATCTTCATCTGATCATCCATGATGTCCAAGACATCCATCTGGTCAATTTCGACCAATCGCTTTAGGACATAGTCAGCATCAATCTGGACGCGCTCAGAACGCTCTTTTAGTGCGTCTTGGATAGCTTTTGCGATACTAGGTTTTGCTAGGTTTTCAGCACCAATCTCATTAGCAGTCTTTTCGCTATAACCCGCACGAATCGCGGCTTGCGTAGCATTCAGGTCTATCAGATATTCTTCGACAAACCTTTGCTGTTTAGGCGTTAGGTTCGCCATATTTTTACTCCATCACATATTTAAGATCATCTGGACAAGTCAGCTTCACACCATCTTTCAAGCACCACATTTCAATATCAGTTAAGAACTCAGCCATCTGCTTTGTCGTGGCCTCTGTGATACTCATTCGATTTGATACAAATTGCCGTAATGGCTCATAGCCCGGATTGCGCGATTCTCTTAAATCCCGAATGACCTTGAATGTTTCTGGATATTCGCCAACATTGTCACGATTAAAAATGATTGATAGATACTTGTACTTAAAGAATGCTGCTGATTCTTCTTTATCTAAACCGCGCTGCTTTCCATACTCCGTCATCCATAACCAATACAATCTGCGCTGAGCATCTGAAAGCTTATCTTCCTTCTGATCAATCACCACTCTTAACGGCTTACCCTCATTAATCGCTTGAGTGTAATGGGTATGCATGAAATTAATGGCTTTGGTGATGTCGACATGACTCTGGATAGGAAACACGGCTTTTTGCATTTCCTATCCTCCTTGCGGTTATTGCGCTTGATATAGCTTTTCTTTCAACAAGTAGCCTTCAAGCTGCCAAATCTTTTCACGCGCATTTCCATACGCAACTTTCTGCCCAATTTTGGCATTGAAGTTTTCTGGGCTTGCACATGCTGACTCACCCGTAACCGTGAAACCGTTTTTCAAAACGATTACGCAGAAGGTTAATAGGTCAAGTTGCTGTGGTGGATTAATAAATCGCTCACCCTCAGGCAGTGAGTTAAACTCTTCAGAAGATGCGAGCGCACCTGCATAACCATCACCAGCCGTAAAGTAATGAACACTTTGAATAACTGAATCAATATGATCTGGTGTTATACGGGGTGCATTTAAGCCTTTGTCTTGGATTTCTTGTTCAATCTGCTTTTCGTTTGACATTTTCTTCTCACATAAAAAAGAGCCATTTGGCTCAGTTAAAAAACTTCTTTGTCTGTTTGATTCAGCATCCGCTCAACTTTCACCAGCCACCGATCAAACATTGCTTCACTCTCGGCCCGATTACCCAATTGGAAAGTATCGAACAGATGGTGACAGGTCGGACATAGGCAAACGGTTTTACTATCATCGGCCTTCAATCCCCTGCCTTTACCGTCACGGCTTGAATTTGAATGAGCAGCCTGACTATGTGGATTACCGCACCGAATGCACGGCAGCTTTCTGATTGCTGCGAGTCTTTTGTGGTTGCGCTTCATAGAGATTGATTCTGATGTTTCTTGCCCGCTCTCGATGTCGTTTGAGCTTTTCATCAACATTCACCATCTCTTTAGCAGTCATCATGCTGCGTGACAGGCTGAGCAAAATATCAATCTGGTCGCAATGCTCTTTTAATTCCCTTTGTGCAGATACTATGTCCATGGGTACCACCAATAAGAAAAGAAAAACCCCTCAACATCTAGAATGCGAGGGGCTTTGTTTGCCGTAATACGTCCGGCGATTTTGAAATAAAAAAGCCCGCTTAACTCTCTCCAATTAAACGGGCTTGACTTGCGTTACAACGTCTTTCTTCTTTTGCAGAGCAACTATATTGCTTAAATATTGCAGCTTTATGAAACAGCTCTTTGCTTGAGTGATTGTTATTTAACTTCTTTCAAACAATTCCGACACACCTTGATTTCTTCATCATCAACCGTGTAATCGATCTCAGTCGCACCATGAAGGCCGAATAAGCAGAATAGGCGCTTTAGGAATTGGAGCATTGGACTCTCCTTACACCGGAGCTTATACCGGAGTTAAGCTTTAGTTTTAATTATGGCGAATTCGACCTAATTAGAATCTGGCACGCCATGTAGGACTCGAACCCACAACCATTGGTATAGAAAACCCATGCTCTTTCCAGTTGAGCTAATGGCGCATTATTTCAGGCAACAAAAAAGCCCACCAATGGTGAGCCTTAATCGCTAGTGAACCTGACTACTCAAGCGCACTATACCTGAAATCCTATACTGCGCGTTTAAACGAGTCAATACCAAACACATCAAATATATTAAATTTTTTCCGTATTGGCTCGATATTACTAAAACACTCAGTTTGGCCGTTGAATTTCTTTTTTGGTTGGTATCTGTATTTTCTCAACAAGCGCAATAATAGGCTTTCAAATCGATAGAGCTTTTTCCTATCGCCATTCTGAAGCGTTAAAACATCGTAATCGTATGGAAGTCTGCTTCTATCAGGAAATCTAACATCCATTGACTTTGTGGTGACTCCAATCTTGTAAAATTCTTCATGCTCATCATAGCAACGAATGATATAAATCATTGCGCCCTGATCCATAAGACTACCTTGATTGCACTCCACACATCCTCTGCCTGCCAAGAGCTTTTTGGCTTTTGTGTTAATCCACCCATGCTTAGGGCAATGGATTTTTACCAGTGAATCAACATCCTTATCAAACCTAACCTGTGAGAAATCATAATTAAAATCTTCATAGGTTAATTCCAGAAGTTTCATAAAATTTTGGTGACGAAGTTGCATAGCTGTCGCCACGCAAGTATTATTGCGCACAGTCATTTTGGAGCCTCAATTTCAATGTGATTAGAGCCTGATTGGTGTTGGTAGCACCTGTCAGGCTTGCTTATTTATTATACCAAAAACACCTTTAAATTTATGAAATTCTTAGATTTTTCTTGTAACCATAAAGAAAATATCTAGCATTCCCAACCATAATATTTACCTGCCCTTTTGACTGATTCGTCATGGTCGCCACCGCACTCAAGCTACGATTCTCCACCTTATGCTTTACCAGGCACATCACCGCATACTTAGCTGCGTAATCCACTGCATCAGAGTTAAAGATACCTTTCAGTAAATCCTGCACCTGATCCGCTTCAAAATCACTGATCTCGCACTTGATATAGCACTTCGAGTTACGCGGGGTTTTGTCGGCCTCACGAATCAACCAATAGATCTGGTTCACATGCAAGCCATCCGGTAAATCTCCACCCTTCATACGAACAGTTTCACACCATGCCCCAAACTGTTCCAACCACCCATCAATGTTGTACTTCGTCCAATCCATTACTTCTGTCTTCACCATCGCATTCATCCCTATTCCCTCAAACCCTTAACTTTTCAACTTGAATAATCAGCTTCCCGCCCTTTTCTGATGGCAACCGCTTCACAAGCAATTCATCCACCTGGGAATCATCCAGAATCAATCCACCTTTTGACAAAGCATCGAAGCATGGTTTTACGATGTTATCGATGTCACGTATTTTCGCATCAGGTGGCGCGTATTCGATCTTTACTCGAACTCTGCCCTGATACCCTGCTGGCTCAATAAAACGCTTCATAACGTCAATAAAGTGGATTGCACGCTTACTTAATCGATTGGTCTTGTTGGCCCCACGAATCCAGTAGTGATTCACCGAAGGAGGCGTGATTAAAACTTCACACCAGAGCAATTCATCATTCATCACACTAAATCCTTTCCCTTCGACCAGGTGAGCTGGAACCTTTGGCATTGGATCTGGATTGGATTTCTTTTTCCCCGACTTTGCTGTCACACCAAATCGAGGGCCAATACCGGCTTTTCGTGCCTGTGCTGCGGTGATACGGAGATTAGTCATTGGCACCTCGCAAAACCCATTCAAGCGCAAGAATTTTAAATAAATTACGCTCTCGCTCCCTAAACAGTGGGTTGCCAACTTTCCACGCCCATAAGACCTCTACATCCTTTGTGATCTCGTTGATTTCAGCATTTCGCAACTCTAAGCGTTGGATTTCCGCGACCACATCCCTATTGGATCTCATGACTCACCTCGCAGAACCTTCTTAGCCATCCAATACGCTTCCTCAAATGCATTACTTGCACCCTGATCAAGCATGTCCGCTTTTTCTTTCCATAAACCCCAGCGGTTAGCGCTTTCACCATCCAGATATTCGAGAACTTCATCAACTTTCTTATGTTGACCCTCCAACTCCTTCTTCTTCTCGATATAACAAGCCTCCATGTTGTTGAGCTGGGCTTTCAGGTCGTCAATGATGGCTTGTTGGCGGTTCCATGCCATTTCGGAAACCTTGTGCTCATTACCAAGGAAATAAACTGTTTTCCCATTTGCATTCAGGCTTCTAAACCACTTTTCAAAATCACTCATCTCTCAATCACCACTGTAGTTGGCGCTATATGATTCCGAATATCACTTACATAGTCGGTGCGGTCGTGGTCGGCTAGAGCGGCACGGAGGTCTTTAAGCGGCACACGATTAAATGAGAAGTCTTCTCTTGAATATACTTTTTGCCACATTGGGGCATTCGGTATATCCCAGTATTCATACCAAGAGCCATCAAAATCGTCGTACCCATAATACCTATTGGTATCAATCCCATATTCCTCCCAATAGCGCCCAAGCTCAGGCGCCCCATCCACAATTTCCCGCATTTGTTCGATTGTTAAATTCATGCTGTTCTCTCCATCCGTTTTTTATAGTTCCTGACTGCTGACGCCTTGTTGCATGAAAAACAGCTATTAGTGCTGGTATATCGAAGTGTTCCACCACAGGTCACACATTCAGCACCATGGAAATGCTTTTGACCTTCCTCTCTAGCCTTGTTGCAAGCAATCACATTCGGGTTATTACGTCGTGCATTGGCTGATGCTATGGCTGCCGCCATAACTGCTCGCATAGTCTTTTGGGTATCCCCTACAGGTCGACCATTGAATTGCGAAAACTCACCCGAATAACCTTGTGGCAAAGTCTCGACCTTTCCACCATTTTTCAGAAATGCTTCCACATCATTTTCAAGTTGCTCACGTAGACTTCGCTTAGCCTCGATCTGGGCATGAGTTATATTTTTACCGGCTTGTACCGATTCGATTCGTTGTTGAAGGATCTCGTTCACGCCGCACCCCCGAATAAATCTTCCTGCTCACCCTGGCGCACATCACCACCCCACTGCATAGCCATAGCATCAGCAATCCCTTGATAAGTCCGGCTGCGCTCTTTCCATCGGTCAGGACCTGGTGATAAGTAATGCAATCTTTCACGCTGATTTTTTGGCAAAAGCATCATCTCCTCCTTGACGATATTTGTCGGCTTTAGTGGCTCCAGTCCTTTCAACCATAAACAGGTAGCCTTCTGCTCCATATGTCCAAACATCCAAGGCTGAACAACCTGGCTTTGTTTCACCCCCCCAATTAAGGTTTTTGCATATCCGTGCATAATCGGGTTTTCGATTGCTCGCATCGGGATGTGGTCAGCGTTCAGAAACAGTTTGAAAAACTCAGCGGCATCAAACAGCTTTGGCCAGCGCTTCGGATCTGTATGCAGATGACACACACCAGCGTTGGTCAGGTACGTGCATTCAGGATGTGCAATTAACAAATCCCACTGCTCACCCAGCACATCACGAACATCACCTTGGTAGTGATTACCAGGTGCTTCTGTTGGCAGTAGATCGCAACTCATAGCGTCATGACCAAGTGCGGCAAAAGCATCGCGGACACGGCCTGAATATTCACAAGCAATTAGAATCTTCACACCCCACCCCCTGCGCTTTCCTTAAAACCTTTAATTTTCTGCTTGGCTTCTTCCAGGTACTTCTTGAGTTCATCACCTTGAAGCGGTTGACTAGGCTCTGGTGCAGGCCCATGACCCCACTCACCAAGATCAACTACCATCTTCTTCTCGATGGCCTTAGGACGCTCCCAGATTGCTTGCTGTTGCCCTTGTTCAGCATATTCCTTAACTACGTCCACATAGTTGTCTTTAAACGCCTCATACGCTAAATAAGAGGCCCTATCGATGTTCTTTGCCCACTGGATATCAGCAAACATTTCATAACAGCGGTCATACGCTTCTTTTTCGGCATTTGTGATCGGGTGGTTGTTATCACCAAGCCATTTCACGATATTGCCCAGTGCTGCATGTTTCCCCTTGAATGAATCAACAACACGTTGCTGCTCAGTACCAAAACCTGTAATCCCAAGACACCACTTGCGGAACATTGCCGGATCTGGACAAAAGCCGTTATCACGGACCATGCGAAGGCCTAGATCAATTTCCTCTCTTGAAAGTCCTTCGATACAGATTTTCATTGCATGACCAATTGCTTCAATCGGCATACCTTCAAATGTTTTTTCAAAAGAGCGCGGTGCAATTGCCTTGAAGATTCCAACCAGTTGACCGGTCTTGATTGGCTGAACCGCAGTTTGTTGATTAGTAACCATAGCTGTCATTGCCCTGCTCCTCTTTTGCGATCAACTGTTGGATTTCATCCCAGCGAGATGGTTTTGGGTTTTGTTGTCCAGGTGTGAATTGCTGCTTTGGTGCAAACAAACCTTGATAGTTGCCAGTGATTGAAGTTTTCAAAGACTCATTGCTGCCATCAAATCCCCACTTCTGGAAATCTTTGTAAATCGCATTCAGGGCATTTTTGGTCAGCTTTGTTTTTGCTGTTTGAGAGCGACTAGATACGTATTGCTCCCAAAGAGAGAAATCACAAAGAAGTGAAAATCTTTCTGAAGTCAGTTTGATCACTTCGTCATAAGATAATTTGCGAGCCTTGTCTTTGCGTTCAGCTTCGGCTTTTGCTTTTTCCTGTTTTTTAAGAAATAGGCTGTTGTTAAAAACAATGATTAAATTTTTAGAGCGAAGCGGGCTTATATAAATATCTATATTTAAATATCTATAAGTAATATCTATTGAGTGTTCAGCTGGTGAACTAGGTTGTGGTTCACTTTCTGAACTAGTGCGGTTCACTTCCTGAACTAGTTTAGATTTTGAACTAGTCTTTTTACTGAACTTCTCAACCAGAGAAACCTCATTTAAAAGATACTTATTTCCAAACTTTGGATGACTCCCAATGATGCTAATAACCCCAAGTTCAGTCAGCTCTTTAAGGCCTTTTGCAACAGTTGCCCGCCCAAGAGTGCGAGACCCAACAAGGTTTTTGTTGCCTTGCAGTTGAGAGTAACTAACGTAATCAGATTCCTTATTAAATCCAGTTAGGTAATTCTCCAATCGCGCATAGATCCGCATTGCTGCATCACTCAAGAAAGGCTCAACTTCATTGCGGTAAAGGCGGCTTGACATGACATAACCCTTGTCAAATTTGTCGGCCATTTTTTTACCTTTGCTGAAAGGGACAATATTGTCCTCATGTTTTTTTAGGGCACTCATGCGGCTACTCCTTGCTCTAACCACTTCGCAATGCGAGTAATTAATTTTTGAGTAAGTTTTACCTGTGTGAATACCTTTTCACCCGACTCAAATAAGCGAGGTGCAGAGGTCACAACATGAATAAGCTTTTGATCAACAGATTTTTGATAAGCCTGAATTTTTCCGTGTTGGTCACGATATACAACCTTGTGGTCAAGAAGATATTGAACCAACTTGTTTTGACCAACCTTAAGGATTTTTGCGGATTCACGAATGCCTAGTACATTGGTGCAGTCAGCAATGCGATCCAAGCCTTTGGCCTTTGGCTCCAGTACCGCTACTTTTTGAGTAAGCTCAATATTAAGTTTGGCTTGTACTTCGATTGCTTGAAGTAGATGTGCTGGGTTGGTGATGTCAAAGCTATTTTTAGCCTTTAGTGCTTCTTCCATTGCGGTCATGCGGTCAAACACTTGAGCTTGTAGCTCATAGCTATATGACATAGCCATCAAGCAGGCTTCGCGTTTTGGGAAGTTATAGATATGGCGTGTATTATTGTTGCCGTAGTTTTGCGTTCCGATAAATTTCGGAGCGTGCCCCTCACCCAAAACACTTGGTACTTTCCGCATAAAGTCGTCATGACGAAGTTCTTTATATGGCTTTTCGGCAGTAGCAACTTCTTTGCGATGAATGTTAATAAAATCAACAATCTCAGGTGATGACATTGTTACTTCGTTTATGTTAAAATTTTCTTGTGTTAACATATTCATGTTCATTTCCTTCTCGGGTTTGTGAACAACCGAAAAGCCTGATCTCGCAAATCAGGCTTTTTCTCGTTGTAGAGCTGATAAATACTTTGCACACTCGCCTTTCATGGCTTTACGCAAAGATTGAATTTTCTGTTCGATTTCTTCGAGGATGCGATCTGTCTCATCCATTTCCGCAGGTGTTACCACACCATCTTCCAAAGCAGATAAAACCTGTTTATTTGCTGCACCATTGCCTACATTCATGCCAAGAAGTGATTCAAGAACACCTAGTTCATGATCCTTGCCTTGAGCTTGTTCTACTGGAACCAATACAAAACCTAATTTGTGCGCCCATACTTTTAATGGAGCTGGATTCTGTGTGTAGGTCAGCATCGCTTCAAATGCCTTTAGACTCGGCAAATGGTTTTCCATGTTTGGATTGGCATAGTTCAAAATCGTGTTGTGAGACACACCAACAACATCAGCAATCTCTTTAGGTGTAATCCCGTTTGATTGGTGAATCATCTTGTGCAATGCGGTTTTGGTCTCTTTCGATATATCCATGTGAACACCTTGTTTACTTTCACGTTTATTAAAAACGCTAAATTGTTGATAATTGGTTTAAGCAGCAACGGTATGATGTTTTGGGTTAGCCTTATCCATAAGCCAATCGGTAGTGATAAGACCGTTACTGTTACTAGCTAGTGTTTGTGCGTAGCTTGTTTCACCTGTGTAATCTGTTCTAGGAAGCGATCCCTTCTCTTCCATTTTGCGAACTGCTACATAGGAGATTCCTAATAGGTTTGCGGCTTTTGTTCGCCCACCTACAGCATTAATCGCTTTTTGCATGGGGTTCATAATTTAAACCTTAGTTAAACCAGATAAACTAAGTTTATTAAACCACCAGTTACATAATAATGCAACCTATGGTTGATTCCTTTCGACCGTTTTTTACTTGATAATTTAACCAAAGGTTAAAGTGTGTAGATATGGAAACTATTGCTGATCGCTTACAGAAGGCATTACTTGCTAAAAAACTTTCATGGTCGAAAGCTTCAACAATGATTGGGCTTAGTCCGCAAGCACCTGCTAAATGGAAAAAAGGCCAGATTAGTAAAGAGACTCTGGAAAAATTAGCAGAGGTGCTTGAAGTTGATGTTGGTTGGCTTATATCAGGAGATAACCCCCTTATCACCCCCTCAAAATCTAATGGGAATACGGGTGCAATAAGTGAGGGGTATGGAAATGTAAAACCTACAGGGAAGACATTAAGGAAGATTCCGGTGCTAGATTTTGTTCAAGCAGGCATATGGAGAGAGGTTGTATATGATGGCGTTCACCCTAAAGGCGAAACCTATACAACTTATGAAGGTTTAGACCCTAAAGCTGTATTTTCATTAACAATTGATGGAATGAGTATGGCACCAGAGTTTATGCCAGGTGATGCGATTGTGGTTGATGCTGCGAAAGCCCCAGTGCCAGGATCGCTGGTTGTTGCTCAGGAAATTCAGCAAGGCGTAGCCCTAACCACTTTTAAAAAATATCGCGTTATTGGGATAAATGAGCATGGTGTAGATATTGTCGAATTGGTGCCATTAAACCCTGATTTTCCTACTTACAACTCTTTGCAAATAGAAATCTCCATCATTGGTGTGGTTGTTCAGCACCACAGAGAGTTTAAATATTAATAAAAAGCCGCTATATGCAGCTTGGGTGTATTGACTACAAACCTTTAACAATAATTTATTTGTTCGGGGCTAGAATTAGGGGGAAAAATGTCTGAAATAGTTCAAAATTACACAATCTCAAATGAAGATCAAGCTATTGATTTACTTGATTATTTATTAAATGAAAAATTAAATTTAGAGCATGTAAATTTAGAATTTGATGGTTGGCCAAATTACCATCTGCATGTTGAGGGGGATAAATATCACCAGACTATTACCCCTTCAATTATGAATGGATTTCTGGAACTACAGTCTGGAATTTATAAATCTTACGCTCTTATAAAGTATGATACAGAAACAACCCAATGTTTGACCAAGGCCGAACGTCAAGAGTTGGAAATAGAAGTTAAAGTAGAAGACGGGTCTTCTTCATTTGATATAAACTTAACTGAAATTGGCATTAAACTTGTTGAGAGTACTGCTGGAAAAATGAGTCCGACTCAAGCTGTCGTTATAATTCTATCCTGCCTAGTTCTATATTTTGGAAAAAATTATCTCCAACAAATTCTTACGGCTAGAAAAGAGGCAAGAGAGGCTGAACTTGATCAACAAAAAAATGCCGAAGATAGGAAAGAGCGTCTAGAAACTATAAAGATTTTGACAGAACAGAATCAAAAATTTGTTGATGTAATTTCTAAGGCCAATCAATTCGATCCTAGAATAAAGAAAATGGAACAGCATGCAGCCGATACTAATGCTGCCATATTAAAAAGTGTTCAAGATGCAGATCAAGCTGAGATACAAAACGCTGTATCTTTACCAGGTGATGTCGCTAAAGAGTTATCCATAACCCCAAAAACAAGATGGGAGCCTCTTCGAATAGATGATTGGTATAGGGTTTTAGAGGTTGATTCTTCAAATGCAGCTAGTCGAAAAATCAGACTTCAAAGAATTAAAGATAATAAAGAGTTAATAAGTGTTCTCGAAAATGACTCACTGGATCAGAAAAATCTACAGCTAATTCAACAGGCAGAATGGAAATATGCGAAAATTTTTCTTCATGTAGAAACCCTTACACTAAATGGGCGATATAAGGAATCTAGGATTATAGGTGCAGTTAACATTGATGAGTCTGATGAGGATGAATGAAGTCTGAATCCTTTATAATCATACAAACCCACCCCAGCGGTGGGTTTTCTTTTGTCTATTAAAGCATATTTAAACCTATTTTTAACTATTTTTCACCTATGGTTTAAATTTCTCTTGCTTTCTATTTATACCTTTGGTTTAATAATTTCATCGAAACAACAAAAAGCCCCAGCGTAGCCTACGACAACTACCTGGAGCGTGACCCACAACCCACTGTGAGTGAAATTATTATGAATCTAAAACCAATATTAATCAATGCCGCCCTGCTCGCCTCCGCAATAGCAATCAGTGGCTGTGCTGCTCAGGCTGAATCTATCGAAGATCAGCCACAAGTCAACATCGCTGCAAAGCAATACAAAGTTCAAAGCGTGAACTGCAATCAGATCTGTGTCGCTACTGTTAAAGCTGGTGAATACAGCATCTATGTCGAGTATGCCTTAGACGATGCCTCAGTCGAGTTTCTGGACATTCTGAATGTGGTGCATTTTGACAAGACGATTAATGCTTATGTTGATCGTTATGAAATTGAAAAGATTAATGCTGCGATTGCGAAGGGAGAGCGCTAATGGGTAATCCAACTTTAGAGCAGTTCCTTAAAGATGTTGCCCACCATCAACTGACTGTGAACCTAGATCAAGGTGTATTCCGAGATATTACGATTGCAGCCCCTAACACCATAGCAATGCACTACAACATCACTACTCGCCCGGGCTATTTAATGTTTACCGGTGACATGGGGAGTTTTGTATTTCAGCGCACCAATGACATGTTTGGTTTCTTTCGACCTCAATCAGGCTATTACATCAACCCGGGTTATTGGGGAGAAAAAGTAGAAGCTGGTGTCATTCGTGAGTTTGATATCGATACGGCAAATTCTTCTGTACAAGGCTATTTAACCAATTTTCTGGAAGATTTAGATCTGTCTGATCCTGAGGATAGAGAAAAATCCAAGCAGGCACTGGAGGCTGTCACCAGTTTCATAAGTGGAACTCAAGGATCAGGTGAGTTTGATTTCTGGAATGAAATCAATTCTTGGGATGCAGATGAAGCGGGTGGCATGGATTTAACAGATTTTTTTGAAGCCCCAACCACCAAAGCTACTTTTCACTATATCTGGTGCTGCTACGCAATTGTTCACGCAATCAAGCTGTATGACGCGCATAAATCTAATGAGGTGCCAGCATGAACACTTACGCTCAATTCTGTGGATGTGGTGCGGCAATGCGACCGATCCATCACATCGGAAACCAGTCTTTATTCCTGTGCCGTGATGGTCATAGCACCAAAGTAATTGACTGCAAAGTGAATGAAGATTTCACCCGTGATTTGTACTTTTTAGACCTGCCAAGCTTCAGGGTTGATCTGGATATTTCGATTGAAGATAACGTGCTGACCTTTGGTTTATATCGCCAGATTGGTGAAAACCTGTGGGCAACGGCTGATTGTTCAGTGGCTGTATTGCCACACACGATGACGCAAATGCGCAGCTCGAATGGTGACATGCGATATGCCGAGCCGGTGGATATTGATTCTTGGTTGGTGGTGAAAGATACACCTGTGACCTTGCTGGATGTTTGGAATTTTGAAGCTGAGGAAGGTCAGACATTTGCGCTGACGGATGAGCAGATTAAGGAATTACAGCGTCTTGTGAATGAGTACGCGGAACAACTATTTGAAGAGGTGGTTTGAGATGAATGCACCAGTGAAATCAGAAAATCAGGTTGCTGAGCATGATCCTAAGTCAATCAAGGCTTATGTATCAGACGCGAAAATCCGCCAAAAATTTGAAGAAGTGCTAGGTAAAAAAACTCAAGGCTTTCTGGCTTCGGTAATGCAGGTGGCGAACCAACCACAACTTAAAGGCGCAGTACCAGCAACTGTAATCAATGCGGCAATGATGGCAGCAACACTGGATCTGCCAATCAATAATAACCTTGGATTTGCTTACATTGTTCCATACAAGCGCAAGTTTAAAGATGCTCAAGGTAAATGGTCTGAGTCTTTAGAGGCTCAATTTCAGATGGGATACAAAGGCTTTATTCAGTTGGCACAGCGTTCAGGTCAGTTTGCACGTATTGCAGCAACACCAGTATTTGAAGGTCAATTGATTTCAGCAAACCCCCTGCTTGGCTATGAGTTCGACTGGACAGTTCCAAATCAGGGTGAAGCAATTGGTTATGTGGCTTTCTTTAAGTTGTTGAATGGTTTTACTGCTGAGCTTTACATGAGTAAGGCAGATGTGATGAAGCACGCTGGAAATTACAGCCAGTCTTATAAATTTGCTCAAGGGCAAATAAACCAAGGTAAAAAGGCATCAAGTGTTTGGCATGAAAACTTCGATTCTATGGCCCTTAAAACAGTGACCAAGCTGCTGTTATCAAAACAAGCACCGCTTTCAATTGAGATGCAGACGGCACAACTTGCGGATCAGGCGATTGTTCGTGATGTGGAAACCAATGATTTTGATTATATCGACCATAACGAAAGTGTTGGTGCTATCGAAACCAAAATGACTGTTCCAGATGCTGAGTTTCCAGTGCTTCTTGAGCAAGTTAAAGCAGGCGCATTCGAGAAAGACTATGTGCTGAGTGAGTACGCGCTGACAGATGCACAACGTCAAGCTGTGGAGGTGCTGCCATGAAGTTATTCCGGTGCTCCTCTCTGCATAAACTAATTGGTGATGGTCGCTCTAAAGCGGCTGTCATCAGCGATACAGCAAAATCAGCCATTCGCGATGTGGTGAAAGAGGATCTTTACGGCTTCCGCTCATTCACCGGCAATCAGTACACGGCCAAAGGCAACATGCTTGAAGAGTTGGCAATTGAAATGTCTGGAAAGATGCGTTTCAAGAAGTTCAAAAAACATGAAGGCCGAGTGAATACAGATTTGATCACTGGTGAATGCGACATCCTGGACTTAAACACACCGACTATCGGCGATACAAAATGTACTTGGGATATTGGCACCCATCCTTTCTTCATGGATGAGGCAATCGAGAAGGTTAAAAAAGCTGGTTATGACGTGCAGTTGCATGGGTATTTCATGGCTTATGAGGACTGGCACCTTAAGACCTTTGGCAAAGAAATTAAGTTTGAAAGTGGCTTTATTGATTTCTGGTTATTCCCTTGCCCGGTTGAACTCACAAAGGATTGGGATGATAGAGAACAGTTGATCGACATGGTTGAAGCTATCGACATTCGTGAGCGACTCACAACCGTGGTGATCGAGCGTGATGAGTCAATCATCCAGAAGATCAAAGACAAGATTCCGCACTGTCAGGAGTATTACGCAAAGCTTATGGCTGAACGTAGCAAGGGAGTGAAAGCAGCATGAAAAAACATTACCGAGTCCATCCACTCATGAGTGAAGCCTTCATTATCTGGCTCACTCACCTTGGGTATAAATGCGTAATTTCCGCTGGCGGTGCACAGTTTTATAACACTGCTACAGGTAAAGGTTTTCCGCGAAACGTAATGATTATGGCGAATGGTCGCTTGAATAAAGCAGCGACTGAGTTGTTTGAAGAATTTAAGGGGCATAACCCTTTTGGCGAGGTGGCAGCATGAGCACATTAAAAGATTTGAACAAGCACCTGTTTGATCAACTGGATCGCTTGGCAAAGGCTGATAAGGATAGCCTGGATTCTGAAGTTAAGCGCGCCCAAGTCATTTCACAAGTGAGTGAGCAGATTGTGGATGCACACAAAACTCAATTGGAAGCTGTGAAACTGGTGGCTCAATACAAAGGCCTTAACTCGAATCAAGAAGCGCCACAGATTTCTGTTGGTGATATGAATGTGAGTGTTTGATATGGCGAAAGGTAAACCGATCAAATACACCGAAGAAATGCTGATGTTTTTACGTCAGCATGAGGAAACGCCACGTGCTGAGCTAACTTGCAAATTTAATGAGAAATTTGGCTACAGCCTTTCAGTGGACAGCATAAAAGCAAAGTGTTTACGAATGGGGTTAAAGACTGGCCGAAACGGTTGTTTTTCACCTGGTCATAAAACTTGGAATGCTGGAGTAAAAGGACTTACCAGTGCCAACTCAACATCGTTCAAGAAAGGCAATACTCCTTTCAACCACAGGCCGGTTGGTTATGAGCGAATCACTGTTGATGGTTATGTTGAGATTAAAACGGCTGAGCCGAATGTTTTTGAGTTGAAGCACAGGTGGATCTGGGAGCAACAACATGGACCAATCCCTGACAACCATGTCCTTGTTTTTAAGAATATGAACAAGCAGGACTGTCGGTTAGATAATCTAATGCTGATCACCAGGGCTGAACTTGCTCGATTGAATCAATCTTTTTCAAAGCTTGCCACGCCAGACACAAATGAGACGTGCATCCTGATGGCAAAACTTAAAGATAAAACACATAAATTGAAGGTGGCGTGATGGATATTCAGAAAGAAAGAGAAGCTTTTGAAAGCTGGTGGGAAGGGTTTCATAACGGCCGTCAAATAGCATGTGATTATGTTGAAGAAGATAATTCTTACTCGGTCGGATATGCAAATGCTCAGTGGGTGGCATGGCAAGCCAAAGCCCATGCTGTGCCGGAATGGATTGAAACAGCAATTCAGCCACCAGAAGAAGGCCAGAAGGTTATTATTTCTGGAATTTATGGAGTGGGAATAGCTGAGTTCTCGTACCTGTATAAGGATGAATTTGTTATGTATGACATGGGTGCAAGCAACCCGATACTTAGTAAAGATCAGGTTAAATTCTGGATGCCATTACCCGATGCGCCACAGGAGCCAGCAAATGACTGATAAATGTGTAAATACAGGGAACTGGATTGAAATGTGCGAATTTCTCAGTGAAGTGACTCGCAATCAATATGGCGACATTCAGGGTCTGACCATGAGCAGACGCGACATTGATTCATGTCGACTAGAAATCGTAGCAGGTCGATTCAAAAAAAATCGTGTTGCTTTAAATTACTGCCCTTTTTGTGGTGTTGATATTCGCACTGAACATAAGGAGCCAGCCAATGACTGAAATTCAACAAACAAATGTCGACAAAGAATTAGAGATCGATAAGCAAGTAAACCTGATCGATCACTTCATCCAAAGCGGTGAATTTGATAAGGCTTTTAAAGATGTGTTTGGGTTACCTGAAAGTGTGGTGAAGTCTTTGGGAGAAGTATCTTGAATAACTATACCTACCCCACTCACGAGCATCTTGAAATTGATATTGAAAGTGATGTGATTAATTTTCCAAGACGTGACTTTCAAAAGTGTCAGCACATACAGGTGGCTATTGACTCTAAAGCAATGGAATTGGTTTGCAAGCAATGCGAAGCCAAGGTTAATCCAGTTTTGTGGATTAAGGACAGTATTGAATATTTTGCTCGATTGCAAAATCGAATTCAGGAAGCTCGAGAAAAGCTGAAAGAGGATGAGGAGGAATTAAAAGTTCGATCTCGCACTCGTTGCCAGCATTGTAGAAAAATGACAGTAATCAATTTAAAGCATCACAAATTTGTGGTTTTGTAGGAGGTGTCCAGTGAATCTAATTAAGCAGTTGGGCGGGTATGAAAGAGCCAAAGCATTTCTTAATGCTGCATCTTACACAATGGATGAGTTAATCATGATGCAGAGATCTGGAGTTCGACCTCAGCATGTAGAAAAAGCCCTCCTCGAATACCGCCGCCAGCACAATATTTTTGAGGTTGGGGATAAGGTAGTTTCAATCAACAGCGCATTTATTGAATATCAAGGCGTTTTAAATATTGATTTTATTGATAAATTCAACCTAATGCTTTCAGATGATAGCAAGGGATTCGAGGTTAATGCTATTTGCGGATGGGGTGAGATTATTCGCCACGCCAATGATGAAGAAATCAAAGCAGGTAAAAGATTGGAGGTGAATCAATGACAGCAATGGCGAACATGGGTAACTTTATTGTTGCCCTGCCACCTTCAGACATTTGGTTGACAGATGAACAGGCGGCAGATTTTTTGGGTTATGCAAATACTTATTTTAAAGCATCAATTATTTGCTTAAAAGGATTCCCAAAACCAAGATACATTATGACAAATTCAAAAGGTCGCAGATGGAACCTTAAAAAATTATCTGACTGGCTAGAAAGTAGGCCGGAAGATTTAAAAAAAGCAGTAGGCAGACCCCGCAAAATATAGCGGGGTTTTTCTTGATTAAAATATGGATTACGCCAGAATTACGCCAAAGGTATTGCAAGTTATTGATTTTATAAGTAGTAGTGGTGCGCTCAGCGGGACTCGAACCCACGCCACAGGCTTCGGAGACCTGTACTCTATCCAGTTGAGCTATGAGCGCGCGATGCACATCATAACAAAAATTCGCATAAGGTAAAGCAACTATCTATAACTTCGTTATTTTTATGCCTATCCTTTATACAGTGTGCCAAAACAGCAACAGAGAATTCCATGTGAATGACTTGGTTTATTTTGCAAGATCACTCACAATATCTCAACTTTTCACCATTTGAGATCTCTATGACTGATGCGCTGACATTAAGGGATTTGTCGAAGACCTATGGAAATGGTTTTCAGGCACTTAAAGGAATCAACTTAACTGTACCTGAAGGTGAATTCTATGCCCTGTTAGGACCTAATGGCGCGGGCAAGTCCACTACTATTGGTATTATCAGTTCATTAACAAGAAAAACCTCTGGAACTGTTGAGATTTTTGGTCACAATCTGGATACCCACCCTTCTGAAGCCAAACAATGTTTAGGCGTAGTACCCCAAGAATTTAACTTCGCCCAGTTTGAAAAGACCTTTGATATTCTGGTCACTCAAGCTGGTTATTACGGTATTTCTAAAAAAATTGCTCAAGCGCGTGCTGAAGAATATTTAAATAAACTGGGTCTTTGGGAAAAACGCGCTACTCAAGCTCGCATGCTTTCAGGTGGTATGAAACGTCGCCTGATGATCGCCCGTGCGATGATGCATGAACCAAAATTATTGATTCTGGATGAACCGACCGCCGGTGTGGATATCGAATTGCGTCGTTCCATGTGGGATTTTCTTAATGAAATGAACAATAATGGTACTTCTATTATTTTGACGACTCATTATCTGGAAGAAGCAGAGATGTTGTGTCGTCGGATTGCGATTATCGACCGTGGTGTGATCAAAGAAGATACCACCATGAAGAACTTCCTGAATCAGCTTAATGAAGAATCCTTTATCTTCGATCTGGCTGCGCCTATTGAGCCATTAAATATTGAAATTATTGGTGTGAAATTTAATTTAGTTGATCCAATGACCCTAGAAGTGACACTGGATAAAGCTCATAGCATGAATGACCTGTTCCAGTTACTGGAATCTCAGAATATTCAAGTACGCAGTATGCGTAACAAGTCAAATCGCTTAGAAGAACTGTTTGTGAAAATGGTCGAGAAAAATCTGGATGGAGCTGCACAATGAATATAAATCAGCTCGGCGTCGCCTTATATACCATCGTTCATAAAGAAGTTCGCCGCTTTATGCGGATCTGGCCACAAACCCTGTTGCCACCTGCCATTACCATGAGTCTATATTTCGTGATCTTCGGTAATCTGGTCGGTTCACGTATTGGAGAAATGGGCGGCTATAGTTATATGGAGTTTATTGTCCCTGGTCTGATTATGATGGCTGTGATTACTAATAGTTATGCCAACGTTTCTTCCAGCTTCTTTAGCTCAAAATTTCAGAAAAGCATTGAAGAGCTAATTATGAGCCCTGTACCTTTACATGCCATTTTATGGGGCTATGTATTGGGTGGTGTAATTCGTGGTCTGTTTGTTGCCATTATTGTCAGTGCCATGAGCCTGTTTTTTGCAGACCTTTATATTACTAACTGGTTTGTGACTATATATACAGTACTCATTACCTCGCTATTATTCTCTCTAGGCGGTTTTGTTAATGCTGTCTATGCCAAATCTTTTGATGATATTTCGATCATCCCGACTTTTGTACTTACACCACTGACCTATTTAGGCGGTGTATTTTATGCGATTTCAGCCTTAAGTCCGTTCTGGCAAAATCTCTCTTTAGTTAATCCGATCGTGTATATGGTCAATGCGTTCCGTTTCGGCATTTTAGGTCATAGTGATGTCAATGTTTCCATTTCATTGGTCGTGATTACTTTCTGGTGTGCCGTGCTTTACGGTATTGCTTACTATTTATTGTCTCGTGGTTCAGGAATGCGTGAATAATGAGTGTAGAACATTCTCTCCTTGGTAAAGACACCAACTACCCAACAGAGTATCAACCCGATATTTTGTTTCCGATTTCCCGTGCGCCTGCCCGTGAAAAATATGCCCATGTTGAAGCTATTCAGCAAGGTAAAGACTGGTGGCATGTATTTGAAATTTCTTGGTTAAATGCTGCCGGCGTACCTCAAGTGGCAATTGGTCGAATTACCCTACCAGCATTTTCCCCAAATCTCATTGAATCAAAATCTTTAAAGCTATATTTCAATAGTCTGAACTTTGCCAAGTTTGATTCGCAAGAGGCCTTTATTACAACTGTAGAAAAAGACCTCTCAAAAGCTGCCGGTGCTGAAATCACACTGGATCTTTTCCATGTTGATGAACTGGAAATTTCCAAGCCTGAAGGTATCTGTATTGATGACCTGACTCCGGAACGCCTGGAAAATCATCCGGACGCTTCTTTATTGTCTTTAAATCAGCACAGCGATGAAAATATCGAAGTGCAACTCTATTCACATTTATTAAGAAGTAACTGCCCAGTCACTGGACAACCGGACTGGGGTACAGTATTTATACGCTATCAGGGCAAAAAACCTTGTTATAAGAGTATTTTGGCTTATATTATTTCGTATCGTCAGCACAATGGTTTTCACGAACAATGTGTGGAACAGATGTTTGCCGATATCTGGCAAAATCTGAAACCGGAAAAGCTGATGGTATATGCGACCTATACACGCCGTGGTGGATTGGATATCAACCCTTGTCGTGTATCGGATTCCACATGGATGCCTCGCCCTATTCGTTTAGCGCGACAATAAAAAACATTGAGGTTTAAGAATGCCTTTTTTTGGTTTTATTCCTTCTGCAGAACTATTAAATACAATTCAGACTGCACAGAAAAATAAAAACTCGAGTGAACCGCTTTATCCACTGCGTGATAAAACTGCATTAATGATTAATGATGAAATTATTGATGCAATTCTCACGGAACTGGTACGCCGTTTTCCGGCAAGCGAAAAACGCGATACGGCAGAAAAATTGGCGGGCTATATCAAGTCTACTGTGGCAGTGTTACTCAAACAGTTACTGGGTAAAGCACCAAATGAAGTCGTCAAGGAGTCGATCGCTTTCTCTGAACGCAGCCTGTTTAAAGATCCGGAAGGAAATTTCCGTATTGGTGAACCTCTAGATGCCAATCTGGTCACCAATCTAAAACACCATTATGCAGAATTAAAAGCTGGCCAAAGTGTCGATAAACAAAGTCTCAGCAATTTGTACAAACAGTTTGGTGAAGCGACTGTACGTCATTTTATGGTCGACTTTAATAAAACCTTAGATTTAGGCATGATTAAACGCAAGGCTGCTGATATTGGTGCTTCAGCAGTAATCAAGGCGATTAATATTGCAGCAGATAAAATTATCCTGAATTTAAATAAGGATGAATTGCAGGCAATGGCAGAATATCACGACACTTTATTCTTTACTGAATAAAGCCGCATATCTAATCAAAAAATGCAGATTAAGCCTGACTTCGGTCAGGCTTTTTTGTGGCTTAAGAAATAGCTTGTTACAGTTATTGTGAACTAAAATACAAAATGCTGAAAAAACAACCAACCTTTTCCTGTTTTTAAGGGAGTTTATATGACTCCTATTCATCAGAATGTTATCTTTAATATTGCCTCTAATGCCAGAAAATTGAGAAAAGTGAATTGATCTTTTTCATGGCACGATTCAAATGACATAGCCACAAACCTACCAAAAAATTGGAAATCATACCAAGATGTTGAAATCGAATTTTTATAAAAAATTGAAGCAGCTTTCGATCCTTGTCAGTGCATTCGGACTCAGTAGTTTAAGCCTGGCCAACGATTTTCAATATCATCCCTCTTATGCCAGTTTCAAGCAGAATACCATGCAGACCTATGGTCTAAGTGCTCAGCAAGTAGACAGTGCAATGACGGGAGCAAAAAATCTTCCAAATATTATCAATATCATGAATCGTCCAGGTGAAAGTAAGCCATGGTATGCCTATAAGACCAATTTTCTGTCAGAAGGCACGATTCAACGTGGTGTACGTTTCAAGCAGCAATATGCTGCAACACTAAATCGCGCTGAGCAGCAGTTTGGTGTACCACAATCGATCATTCTGGGTATTTTGGGGGTAGAGACCGGTTTTGGCAGCAACAAGGGTTCATTTGTGACCCGCGATGCACTGGCAACTCTTGGCTTTGGTTATGAACGTCGTGCGCAATACTTCCAGGATGAACTGGCGGCATTGATCGCATGGTCATATAAGGATGGTGTGTCAGCATCCTCAATCGTCGGTTCTTATGCGGGTGCTGTGGGCTATCCACAGTTTATGCCAAGTAATATTCCAAAGTATGGGGTCGACTATGATGGTAATGGCCATATCGATCTACGTAATTCTGCGGTAGATGCGATTGGTTCAATTGCCAACTATCTGGCTCAAAATGGCTGGCAACGTGATCAGCCGATTGCCTTCCCTGCCCGTTATAGTGGTTCGAATCCTGATTCTGTCATCGCCAAAGATCTCACACAGCCAACGCCTTATGGAGTAATCAAAACCCAAGGGATCAGTCCGATGAATCCGATTGTTCGTATTGATGATCTTGATATGGTCAATGTTATTCAATTACAAGAAAATTACGGACCGATTTACTATATTACTTTTCCGAATTTTCAAGTGATTACCACGTACAATCGTAGTCGTATGTATGCCACTGCATTGTGGCTTTTAGGTACAGAAATTACGAGCCGATAACAGTAAAAATTACTACATACTATTAAAGTCAAGATTTTTATTAAACAAAATGCCTAAATTTTAGGCATTTTTTACGCATTGTTACAATATTGATTATTTTTTAATCAATCATTGTTTATTTTGCGTACTTTTTTTAACTATTTTAATTAAATACTAGACAGCCAGTTGCCAGCATGAATATTATCCAATTCGTTAAATGTAGTTGCATAAGTTAAATATCAGGCATGTTTATAGGGTTATCAGCTACTTAGGCCCAATCTAATGAAACATGCTGTTAGGAGTTGATTCAATGCATTCTTCTTTTCTGAAGTATTTTATGGCCATCGCCGCGACCGTTACCCTAACGCAATCGCAAGCAGATATGGTTCAGTCATCATCATTCAATAATGATCATGACAATTCGCGTCTTGCAGCGCGTGTATTAAACAAAGAAGCTCAAAGCTTCAATTCAAATTTCACAAATTTGAACAGCCTTTCAATCACTGAGCGTTCTGGCGATAAAGTTCGTCGTCAAACCATTGCAGCAAAAATTGCAATTCCTGCAGAAGAGCCTTCAGTGATTGAGAAACTGAACAATGTTGCTTCAAACACAGTTCGTAAATTCAGTCAGACAGGTACAGCATCTTGGTATGGTCGTCAGTTCCATGGCCGTAAAACTGCCAGTGGTGAAACATTCGATATGAATGCAATGACTGCTGCACACCGTAGCCTGCCATTAAACTGCTTTATCCGCGTGACCAACAAAAACAATGGTAAGAGTGTTGTTGTGAAGGTGAATGACCGTGGTCCATTCCATGGCAACCGTGTTCTAGATTTATCTTACGGTGCTGCTAAACAGCTTGGTATTACCAATGCTGGTACTGCACATGTCAATATTGAGCGTGTAGATGGGCCAAACTCATAAGATTTGACCGCTCTACATTTAACTCAAAAGCCACAGTCATGTGGCTTTTTTATTTGGTGATGTAGAGCAAGCATTCGACTTGCTTTTATCCTTAATACTGTCGATGTTATTCCATTCAGATATAGCTCTTCTCTACTTTACTCACCCACTATCGATTTCATTTTGACCATACCCTCAAACTGTTTTATATTTTAAAAACTGACAGTACGTTCATGGATGGGAGCGATAGAATGAAAACAATATCCGAATGGTTAGATGAATATAGTGAAAGTCATCAAAACAAAACCAACAAACTGATCCATTGGGTCTGCGTGCCTGCCATCTATTTTTCCATTATTGGCATCATGGCACACTTTAGCGCTTTACTGACTGCCCTGCTCCTGGTTCTGGCTTTTGTGTTTTATGCACGTCTAGATATTGTACTGGCTGTAGCAATGGCAGCGCTAACCCTGATGATGGCTTGGTTTATCTGGGTTTTACCTGTAGGTATCGGCTTCTTTATTGCCTTGTTTGTTTTTGCCTGGATTGGGCAATTTTATGGACACAAAGTCGAAGGTAAAAAGCCTTCTTTCTTCAAGGACCTTCAATTCCTTCTCATTGGCCCGTTATGGTGCATGGATGCCTATTTAGGCAAAGTCCTACCTAAATGGAAATCTCGTCAATCTGAGGCAATACAGTGCGCTTAAAGCGTATGTAATATCATTACATTTATAAAACCAAGGAAAATTCCTTTATTGATAGGTTTTTCCTTGGTGTTTTAACCAACCACTGATGTGCTTATTGGATGGATCATGATGGGTCCAATGAATCACCCCACCTTTGTCGCTATATTCATACTCACCAAAAAACTCAACCTGATCCCCTTTTTGAATATTCTGGATGCGTGGCGCCAGATCAATATTGTGCGCAACTAATACAGTTTGACCAGAGGATAATTCCAGAATAAATTTCTGATGACGGAAACCTTCATTATCATCTTTTAATAACACTACCACCTTACCACTCGCCTGAACCTGAAGATCACTTTGTCTGTGCTGGTAAGCTTGCTCTATACGCTGGGTATCATCAGAAAGCTTATGCGTACTTTTTTGAACATGAGTCTGCTCTTGAAGCGCAATTTCTGCTGAAGGTATAAAAGTATTGGTCTGTTGTTTAGATTCTGATAAATCCAGACCTAAATAAGCAGCCACCAAAAGTGCAATGACAGCCCCGATCCCCATATTGGTTTTATTTGCCGTAATTCCTCCTTGATTATTCTTTATTTAGTCATAAAAAAAGCCCCATTCGGGGCTTTTTTCTAATCCGTTACCGAATTATTTTGCAGCAGCCTGAGCAGCAGCAACTTCTTCAGCGAAAGAAAGCTCGGCTTTCTTCTCGATACCTTCACCCACTTCGAAACGAACGAAGTTAGCAACAGTAGTACCAGTCGCTTTAAGAACTTCAGCAACTTTCTTGTCGTTGTCGATTACGTATTGTTGACGCTCAAGAACAACTTCGTTCAGGTATTTCTCAACAGAACCTACAACCATTTTCTCAACGATGTTTGCTGGTTTGCCAGATTCAAGTGCTTTTGCTTCAGCGATTTCTTTTTCTTTCGCAATAAGGTCAGCAGGAACTTGTTCAGCGTTTACAGCAACCGGGTTGAATGCAGCAATGTGCATTGCCAAGCCTTTACCAGTTTCAGCATCACCTGAGTAAGATACAACAACACCGATACGAAGACCGTGTTTGTAAACAGCCAGGTTTTCACCTTCAACAATTTTCGCACGACGTACTTGGATGTTTTCACCGATTTTTTGAACTAGCGCAATACGAGCTTCTTCTACAGTAGCGCCATCTTCAAGTTTAAGCTCAGCGATTTTAGCAGCGTCAGTTTCGTTTGCAGCAAGTGCAGCAGCAGCAACTTTCGCAGAGAAACCAGCAAAGTTTTCGTCTTTAGCAACGAAGTCAGTTTGGCAGTTTACTTCTAGAAGGATTGCTTTGTTGCCTTCTTGAGCAATTGTGATCGCGCCGTCAGCAGCAATGTTACCAGCTTTTTTAGCTGCTTTTGCTTGACCAGATTTACGAAGGTTGTCGATCGCTAATTCGATGTCACCACCAGCTTCTGTCAAAGCTTTTTTACATTCCATCATTGCTAGACCAGTACGATCACGCAGTTCTTTAACCATGCTTGCTGTAACTGCAGTCATGTTTATCTCCTAAATTCGGTAGAAAATGAATTCTTTTTAGAACAGAAACGGCCCAGAGGATTCTCATGGGCCGCCTGCATACATAACGCTTACTTTGCCACCATCACGTGTCGCAAAAATGACAAGCTAGCGTCTAACGCATTAAGCCTCAGAAGCAGGAGCTTCTTCTGCTTTAGCTTGTGCATTTGCTTGTGATTGAGCATATTCTTTACCAGCAAGAATCGCATCAGCCATAGCAGAAGCATAAAGTGTTACTGCACGGATCGCATCGTCGTTACCCGGAATAACGTAGTCTACGTTGTCTGGGTTAGAGTTAGTATCAACGATACCGATTACAGGAATACCAAGGTTTTTAGCTTCTTTAATTGCAATCGCTTCGTGATCAACGTCGATTACAAATAATGCGTCAGGTAAACCACCCATGTTTTTAACGCCGCCTAAAGCACGTTCAAGTTTTTCCATCTCACGGCTACGTTCTAAAGCTTCACGTTTAGTAAGTTTAGCGAAAGTACCGTCTTGAGATTGAGTTTGAAGGTCTTTTAAACGGTTGATAGATTGGCGAAGAGTTTTCCAGTTCGTCAACATACCACCTAACCAACGGTGATCTACGTATGGTTGACCAGCGCGTTGAGCTTGTTCACGGATGATTGCAGAAGCAGCACGTTTAGTACCAACGAACAAAACTTTGTTCTTTTTGCTAGCCAATTGGTTAGCGAAGTTCAAAGCATCATTTAACGCAGGAACAGTGTGCTCAAGGTTGATGATGTGAATTTTGTTACGCGCGCCAAAGATATATTGACGCATTTTTGGGTTCCAGAAACGAGTTTGGTGACCAAAGTGCGCGCCAGCTTGTAGAAGGTCGCGCATGCTTACGTTGTAATCTGCCATTTTCTTTACCTTAAAGTTTGGGTTAGGCCTCCATATATCCGCATTCTCCACCCTTGCGGGCACCCAGAGTAATGTGACGATATATGTGCGGATTTTTAATACACCATTCAATCAGCCTCGCAAATATATTCACGAAAAAGCATTTGATAAAATGGGCGGCTATTTATACCATAGTCACATACAAATTTCCAAAAGTTTTTAGAGATCATGAACACTACTTATCAAGCTCCCCGTCGTTTAATCAAATCCGCAGAAGATATCGAAAAGATGCGTATCGCTGGACGACTGGCTGCAGAAGTGTTGGATATGATCAAACCGCATATCAAACCCGGCGTAACAACACTGGAATTGGATACGATTTGTCATGACTATATTGTAAATGTGCAGAATGCCATTCCTGCATGTTTAGGTTATGGTGCAGCGCCTGGCCGCCCTGCTTTCCAGCATACAATCTGTACATCTGTAAACCATGTGGTCTGTCACGGGATCCCATCTGAAAACAAGATCCTGAAAAAAGGCGATATTTTAAATATTGATGTCACGGTCATCAAAGATGGTTTCCATGGGGATACCAATATGATGTACATCGTGGGTGGTGAAACTTCAATTTTAGCAAACCGTCTATGTAAAGTCGCTCAAGAAGCAATGTATCGTGGTATGGCTGTAGTGAAACCAGGTGCTACCATTGGTGACATCGGCCATGCGATTCAAAAATATGTTGAATCTGAACGTTTTAGCGTTGTTCGTGAATACTGTGGCCATGGCATCGGTACGACTTTCCATGATGAACCACAGGTTCTGCACTATGGTCAGCCAGATACTGGTATGGTGCTTGAAGAAGGTATGACTTTTACGATTGAACCAATGGTAAATGCCGGTGTTTGGCAAACCAAACTACTGGGTGATAAATGGACTGTGGTCACTAAAGACCATAAATTATCGGCTCAATATGAGCATACTCTTTTAGTAACAAAAAATGGCATTGAAGTGCTGACTGCTCGTCCTGAAGAAGATTTGTCACGTTTTAGTGCATAACAACAACACTTCCTCATATAAATGGTCACTTTAAAGTGGCCATTTTTAGTTTATATTTCTCCTATTATTCTCATCCTCAAAGTATATTCTTAGTTCCTGTTTATCTAAACTACCTATCGATGTTCAAGATAAAGTTGTACTGATTCAGCATTTTTTTCGTATATTTTTCCAAATTCTTTTGCCCAATGTGCACCATTTTAGGCTAAGATAATGTGCTTTTTATTTTTTAATCCCTATAAGAAGGAATACTGCCGTGGACGTACGTCTCTCTGATCGTGTGAATGCCATCAAACCGTCCCCTACGCTTGCTGTGACAAACAAGGCTGCTGAATTGAAAGCTGCTGGTCACAACGTTATTGGTTTGGGCGCAGGTGAGCCAGATTTTGATACCCCTCAACACATCAAAGATGCAGCAATTGCAGCAATTAACAACGGTTTCACCAAATACACCGCTGTTGATGGTACGCCAGGTCTTAAAAAAGCAATTATTGCTAAATTAAAACGTGACAATAACCTTGACTATCAAGCGAACCAAATCCTGGTTTCCTGTGGTGGTAAACAGTCTTTCTTTAACTTGGCACTTGCTTTGTTAAACAAAGGTGATGAAGTGATCATCCCTGCTCCATTCTGGGTAAGCTATCCAGACATGGTGATCATTGCTGAAGGTACACCAGTAATCGTGAAATGTGGTGAAGAACAACGTTTCAAAATTACTCCTGAGCAATTAGAAGCTGCGATCACTGACAAAACCCGTTTAGTGGTATTAAACAGCCCTTCTAACCCGACTGGCATGATCTACACTAAAGCTGAATTAGAAGCTTTAGCTGCAGTACTTCGTAAATACCCAGAAGTATTCATCGCATCTGATGACATGTACGAACCAATCCGCTGGGAAGATGAATTCTACAACATCGCAACTGTTGCGCCTGACCTTTACGACCGCACTATCGTATTAAACGGTGTGTCTAAAGCCTATGCAATGACAGGCTGGCGTATCGGCTATGCAGCAGGTCCTGCTAAACTGATCGGTGCGATGAAAAAAATCCAGTCTCAATCAACTTCTAACCCAACTTCTATTTCACAAGTTGCTGCAGAAGCTGCATTGAATGGTCCTCAAGACGTTCTTGTACCAATGGTTGAAGCGTTCAAACGTCGTCATGACCTAGTTGTAAATGGCTTGAATGACATTAAAGGTATTTCTTGCCTTCCTGCTGACGGTGCATTCTATGCATATGCAAACATCAAACCATTGATTCGTGCGAAAGGTCTGAACTCTTGCACAGAATTTTCTGCTTGGTTACTGGAAGAAACTGGCGTTGCAGTCGTTCCTGGTGATGCATTCGGTCTAGGTGGTTTCATGCGTATCTCTTACGCAACTGCTGACGAAGTATTAGTTGATGCACTTGCACGTATCAAAAAAGCTGCTGATTCTATCGAAGGCGTTGATGAGGCGATTGCTTCGATCGAAGCTGAAAAAGCTGCGAAATAATCTAATTGATTAGATAAAAAAACCCGCGATCATCGCGGGTTTTTTTATGCAGTTTGTAAATGCTTACGGTATTTAAGTGCCAAACAAAGCAAACACATCAATGCCGCAAAGGTATAGGAAATAGCCAGCATCCACCAGAAACCACTTATTCCCGAGACATTCAGATTGAGATTGAAGAGCGATACTGGATGATAAGCCAAATACCAGCCTCCGCTCAATCCACCTAATAGCAGTACTCCACTAAAAATAAACATGGGCAAGACCACCACTTTCCAGCAGCGCAGCATATTAACGCTAATCACCAGAATCGCATCAAAAATATGCATCCAGCACAATAAGAACATCAATGCCAGACTCACCGTAAGCACATCCGTATGATCACTAAACAGCGCCACAATCGGTTTCTGAAAAATTGCGATCAAGACCGCCAGAACAACTGCGCTTGCAACCACCACACGTAACGCTTTAAAAGTTAAAGCCCAGGCAGATTGCACTTGATTTGCACCAATCCTAGTAGAGACCAGAATGCTAAAGTCAGAGCTCATCGAAAATGGGACCATAAACAGCAGGCCAGCCAAACCCCTCGCTACTTGATGCGCATTCACCATTATCTCCCCCAAAGGCAAGATCAATAATGCAATCGCACTAATTGTAAAGACATCAATAAATACAACAATTGCTGAGGGTAAGCCGATTCTTAAAATTTTTAGCAAAGTCTTAAAATGGAAAAATTGTCCGGACCAGTGCACACGCAACTGCTTTTCCAGAAATATCAGGTAATAGACCACTAATAGTGCCCATTGAACAGTCAGATGAGCAATAAAAGCTCCCTCAACCCCATAGGCGGGCACATAACCCTGAATCCCAAAAATCAGGCAATAAGCCAAACTCACTTTGAATATCAGATAAAAAATATTGGCATAGAACACACGCTTCGCCTGACCACAGGCTTGCGTCAAAATATATAGAATACGCACTAACAAATGTGCTGGAAGCGTCCAAGCCAGTAACCATAAACAAGGTTGAATCAAAGCCTGTAATGCACTATCTGCTTTTAATAAATGCAGCAATGGATCCGCATGAGTCAATAACCATCCTGCAAAGACAGACAGGACACCGACAATAAGGATGCTCTGTTTCAGAATTTTTTGAATATCATCAAAAGCACGTCGCCCATATGCTTCAGCAAGTTCCTGCATCATACCCTGCAAGATCCCCGTCCCCGAAACAAATAATAAAGAATAAATAGATAAACACACAGCCATAGCAGCCACATGTTGCGGTGAGTAATGAGACAGGAAAATCATGTCAAATATTCCGGCCAACATTATGATGCTATTACTCAAAAAAATAGGCACCCAAAGATGCAAAAACTGTTTCATTGCAAAATCACTCTATTCTTAATTTTTTTTCTCGGGTTTTATTTTTAAACTGAATTATTTAAAACTGAGATATACAGTGGAAATCACATACAATCCTTGTGCCATAAATCTTTATATTTATTGATTTTTATAAAAAAGTTCAGTCTCTATCTTCAGTTCGCTTATAGAAAATAATAATTTTTTAAGCTCAGAAATTATGAGTTTTTCATTCTAATGTTTAACAATTTAATAAAAAGAAAGAATGATCACAACATGAAAAGTAGAACGCTATTTGAAATACGAACCTACTAATCACTATTTTCATCAGATAAAATCACCAGACTTGCTCTTCCTTTATCTGATTATATTTATTTCAGGAATCAGGTTGCTGAAACATGGCAATGACCTCAGCTTCTGTCATTTTTTTGGTTTGATTGTTAAATGAATGAAATGCTGGCTGATGATCTATATAAATTTCTAAATTGAAATCCAGATCCTCTGGCAGTTGCTCCAAAGTAAATACATTAATATTGGCAAAGGAATGATCTTTGGTCCGCCAGAAAATAAAAGTACCACAGGCATTGCAAAAACCACGCTCTGCCCATTCAGAAGTACTTGCAACAGATAAATGCTGCTGATCAATAAAGTGAATATTTTCTATATCAATCGACATGAGAGGCCCACTTGTGTGGCGGCGGCACATGGAACAATGACAGGCGGCCACTTCATAATTTCTAAGCTGAACTTCAAATCGAGTCGCACCGCATAAACATCTCGCTTTCATGATTATTCTTCCTCGGTATTATTATTTTTAATCATTTTACCGGATTCATTATAAGTAAAAGGCTTTGTACATTTCCTCATACAATTTTTTATTGCTGATCGAAGCACCATCTGCCTAAACTTGTCATTCAAATCCAGTATTTAAAATAATAAGGACAAGCTATGGATCTCAAGAATCTTTCAGGTTTGCAGATTATGCAAGAGATGCTTAAGGGCAACCTACCTATGCCTTCTATGGCAACCACTATTCCCATGTCTGCAAGCGAAGTCGAACCGGGACACGTGACCTTTGTTGTAAAAGCAGATGAACGCCATCTGAATCCTATGGGAGGTATACATGGCGGTTTTGCTGCAACTGTTTTAGATACGGTAACAGGCTGCGCGATTCATACTTTACTTGAAGCCGGTGTCGGTTATGGCACAATTGATCTGAATGTAAAAATGTGCCGTCCAATTCCTCACAACCAAGAACTAAAAGCAATCGGAAAATCAATTAATCTCAGTAAAAATCTAGGCATTTCTGAGGGTCAAATTCTGGATGACGAAGGCCGTATTTATGCCCATGCCACAGCAACCTGCATGATTTTTCGCAATTCCGACCATTAACGTGTTTAAGGCTTAAAGTACGCCCCATTTCCCTTGCGGTGCTTTTACCAGTTTCGGCTGGGTCAATGCCCGATATTCGAAATAATGCTTAGAAACATTTGCTACACTCAGTACCTGAGTTTCTTTAGCAGAAGCTTGCCACACTTTAGACTGGTTCGATCCGGTCAGAAGATTACCAGCAAGCGCATAAATATAAAGATCTTTTTTCTGAGCTTCAGGCATGTTCAGAAAAATCTCAAAACTAAATTGGCGTTCTTTTTCGACCAGCCACTTTTCTGCAAACCATAGTTGCAACAAGTCACCCAGATATAACTGTTTAGTCGCTAAGGGCCATAAACGGATTTCTGCACCAGCCACAGGGGTAAAGTATTGAGCAGAATCTTGAATAATTTCGAGATAATGATCTTGATAAAAAGACAGTTGAGAGAAAATTTGAGGGATAGTGAGCGTATTCATTCGCTTTCTCCGGTTTAGCCATTTTTGTGCTGGCAAGTAGGTTTAAATCCACACTGTTTGACCATTTGGTCAAACGACTTTATGTTTTCAATCTAGCAAGTGAAATTTGTTCTGACAAGCATTTTTTAAGAAATTAATGCAATCGTTTAAATTAAAATCAGATAAGCGCAATTTGTAATAAATATG
Organism: Acinetobacter sp. UBA1496; assembly: GCF_002324975.1. Taxonomy (NCBI): domain Bacteria; kingdom Pseudomonadati; phylum Pseudomonadota; class Gammaproteobacteria; order Moraxellales; family Moraxellaceae; genus Acinetobacter; species Acinetobacter sp. UBA1496. The sequence goes on from NZ_DCRI01000094.1 coordinate 72,050, forward strand.
ACAGTTTTTGCTTGACCCTTGATAAAATCTCTCTATAATCGCATTCAGATTCTCCCATAGCTCAGTCGGTAGAGCGACGGACTGTTAATCCGCAGGTCCCTGGTTCGAGCCCAGGTGGGAGAGCCAAATTCAAGAAAGCCCGCAGCATTAAAGCGGGCTTTTTTATTGCCTGAAATTTCATTTATAAAATGATTCGATTCTTCTTTTCTCTTATATATTCTTACTCTGCCCTTTTATTTACCTAGTTAGATTGGCTTATATTTTCATTTAATCAAATGTGTTTATACATACTTATTTTTAGTTAATAACAACGTTTACTATCTTGCATGATGCTAATTTCTCCACTCTTACTGTAAGAAACATCAGATTAAATTTTATATCGCTTAGGCTATTTTAAATTCTTTTAATAAATAAGTTAGTTACAGATTCTTTATAGTTATAAAAAAATCCCCCAATTTGGAGGATCTTCTTTGATGTCTTAATAAAGTAGCTTCTTAAGCTGCTTTTGTTGGCACACCACTATGGAAACGGAACATTTCATCTGGACTGAGAATCAGATTCTTTTCTACTTCCCGGATATGCTTAATTCGACTTTGAATATCTTCTTGCGGATTTTTCAATTTTGCAGTTTTAGCCACATCCAAAGCTAAGGCCAAGTAGTCCTCAAAATGGCGAGATTCAGATTTGAGCAAGTAACGGTAATAGCGTCCTAACTCGTCATCCACCAGCGGAGCAAGCGCATAGAAACGCTCACAAGAGCGTGCTTCTACAAAAGCACCAATCACCAGCACATCAATTAATGCTTCTGGTTCATAGGTCCGGATTTCCTTACGCAAACCACCCGCATAACGCCCTGCACTGAGACCAATCCATTGCTGGCCACGCTTATTCATGAATTCCAGCACCTGTTCATAGTGCAGCATTTCTTCACGTACCAGTTGCGCCAGTTTCACCTGTAAATCTACAAAGAAGCTATAGCGGAACATCAGGTTCATTGCTGTACTGGCTGCTTTCTTCTCACAGTTAGCATGATCCTGCATCAGGATCTCCAGATTCTGTAATGCCTCATCGAGCCAGGCTTTTGGTGTTTCACAACCCAGGAAGCCAATGACAGGCTTCATCAGTTCATCATAATCAATATTTGACATATGTTTCTTGCAATCTTAACGCGCAGCTTTAATTGCAGCCTTCATTTGTTGAACCGCTTGCGCTAAACCAACAAAAACTGCATCTGCAATAATCGAGTGACCAATATTTAATTCATGAATTTGAGGAATTGCAGCAATTGGAGTGACATTATCCATATTCAGACCATGACCTGCATTCACCACCAGACCTTTAGAAGCAGCATATTCAGCGCCTTTCACAATGCGTTCAAGTTCCGCTTGTTGCGCTTCTGGAGTTTCTGCATCGGCATAGGCGCCTGTGTGAATCTCAATCGTCGGCGCACCACACGCGACCGCAGCATCAATCTGGGCAAAGTCAGCATCAATAAATAGTGACACATCACAGCCAATCGCAGTCAGTTCTTGAGTGGCTTTTTTCACATCTTCAAAATGACCAACCACATCCAGACCGCCTTCAGTAGTGACTTCCTGACGTTTTTCAGGCACAAAACAGACATGATGCGGCTGAATTTCTTTAGCAAAAGCCACCATTTCATCAGTCACAGCCATTTCCAGATTCATATGCGTGGTCAATACCGGACGCATACGACGTACATCATCATCCTGGATATGACGACGGTCTTCACGTAAATGCAAGGTAATGCCCTCTGCACCCGCCTGTTCGCAGATCAATGCAGCATTGACTGGGTCTGGGTACGTCGTACCACGTGCTTGTCTTAAAGTTGCGACATGGTCAATATTGACACCAAGTAATGCAGCCATAATATTTTCCTAACTACGATTGAGATTGAGAATTTTGGATCCACAACTGTCGACTTTTCAGTGGTCGGTCACCAAGCAAAGCAGTGATCACCTGTCGATATAGCTTCGTCAGTAATTGTAACTGTTCTGGATTAAAATCCCTACCCTTTTCATAGTGCTGCATTGTTAAAATCTGCTGGCCCGACATGGTTGAGCGCAAGGCCTTGGCCGAAGGCATAAAACCTTCATTCAACTGAAAATAGTAATGTTGCAAGGGATTGATTGGTGCCTGATTGGCATCAACCGAAAAATCCAGTTCATAGCCCAGTTCTTCTAATAAGATATGTTCAAACTGACGCAGAACCTGTTTTAAATAAGTATTGGGATTTTCCTGATCGGAGAGTTTTTGCAAGGCATTCAACGTTTCGCCATATTTGGCAAAGGTCAGCGGCATTTGCACTTCAAGCGGACATAAACGCAACAGGATTTCATTTAGATAAAAGCCAGAAAAGAAGGCATCGCCAAAAAAAAAGATCGGCTGATTAACAATTTCTAATTTGGTGAAGTTTTTGAGTTCAGATTTGCCAGAGGCTAGCAAGCTGATGGGTTGATATTGTGGTGGAGGATTTTGTCTCAGTATCCCGTCAATACGGCCATATTCCTGGGTAAATAAATGCACAATATGACTGCGATCGCGATATTTACGATGATGAATCAAGTATCCATGCAGCACTTCATTACGCATAGGCTACTTCTTTAGTCTTTATTCTTTTTTGATTTTTTCTCGTCTTCTTCGTCATCCCCATCGGGAATGGCGGCACCCACAACAGCCGCGGTCCCTTTGACCGCGTACTTTGTGGTTTTATAGGCAACTTTGGCAGGAACGGTCACTACTTTATGAATACAGCCCTGCAAAAATAAAACACATGCAATGACTACCAGAAATTTCATCATGATCCGTTCCTATCCAATTTAAATGTCGCTATAACCTAGACTTTTCAGGGCTCGCTCATCATCAGACCAGCCGCCTTTGACTTTCACCCAAAGCGTTAGCATGATTTTCTGTTCGAACATCTTTTCCATATCGACACGTGCATCCATACCGATTTTTTTCAGCTTGGAGCCTTTTTCACCAATCACAATGGCTTTTTGGCCAGCACGATCAACGAAAATGGTGGCATCAATATAAGTACATGCCGGCTTCATACGACCTGTTTTTTCGTTCAGGGTCGGCTCTTCAGTTTTGAAAGATTCAATCTGAACAGTTAAATCGTATGGCAGTTCTTCGCCTAACTGACGCATGATCTTTTCACGGATAATTTCAGAGGCCAGGAAACGCTCTGAACGATCGGTAAGCTGATCTAATGAATACAGTGGTGGCTGGAATGGCAGGTACTTGGCAATCGTATCGCGTAAGTGTTCGAGATTTGCACCACGAAGTGCAGATACCGGTACGATTTCAGCAAAGTTCATCAGTTTAGCACGTTCACGAATCAGCGGTAAGGCCTCATTCTTGTTCTCAAACGTGTCCAGCTTGTTAATCACCAGAATTACTGGCATATCCGCATTTTTTAATTTCTCCAGAACAAGCTCGTCGTTCTGGGTCCATTTCTGTGCGTCAACTACAAACAGTACCAGGTTCACGTCACGCAGTGCAGAGTGCGCAGCTCGGTTCATCATTTTATTGATGGCACGCACTTCTTTCTTATGCATCCCCGGTGTATCAACAAATACTGCCTGAGATTTTTCACGTGAATCAATCCCTACAATTTTATGACGTGTGGTTTGTGGCTTACGTGAAGTAATCGAAAGTTTCTGGCCCAGTAAGTGGTTCATCAAGGTCGATTTACCTACGTTTGGACGTCCGACAATCGCCACGAAACCGCTACGATAATCAGAAGGAATTTCAGTACCCTGTGCACTGAAAAATTGACTAATCAAGTCATTGCTGTCGCTTTGCGACTCGTGATCAGCATCAATGTGATCGGAATGAGTAGTCATTAAGACTTATGCTCCAAATGTTTTAAAATATCTGCCGCAACCGCCTGTTCAGCGAATCGTCGGCTTGAACCTTCACCGGCCATGACCGGTAAGCCTTCTACCTGGCATTCCACTTTGAAATGCTGGTTCGGGGCATCACCCTGAATATCTACAACCTCGTAAACTGGGAGAGGTTTTTTACGTGCTTGTAAATATTCCTGTAGGCGTGATTTAGGGTCTTTCAGCTGGTCAGTTGGTTCTATATTGTCTAAATACGGTTCGTACCATTTTAGCACAATCGCCTGTAGTACAGTGAGATCACCGCAATCCACATAGATCGCACCAATAATGGCTTCGACCGTATCCGCAAGTATAGACTCACGATGATGACCACCCGATTTCAGCTCACCCGTACTGAGAATCAGGTTCTGACTCAATTTTAGATCATTAGCAATTTTCCCTAACGCTTCCTGTCGGACAAGAGTCGCACGCATACGCGTCAGACGGCCCTCGTTTTCCTGCGGGTAAGCAGTAAAGAGATAATTGGCTATGATCATCCCTAAAAGAGAATCGCCTAGAAATTCTAGGCGTTCATAGTTGTGTTTATGACTGACTGAACGATGGGTCAATGCCAGTTTTAACAGATCAGCTTGTTTAAACTGATAACCGATCCGTTTGGCAAGACGCTCATCATTTAGTTTTGACTGTGCTTTGATCAAAATCTTTCTCAAACTTCATCACTAAATCTATATTCAATATAAAATTCTTGCGAATTTCATAATTCTTGTGCACCTGTAAACCATCAGTGTTGGTTACCTTGGCAATTTCATCAAATTTCAGATCGCGAATATTGTTCATTTCTAAACGCTGACCCATCTGTTGACGAAATTTTTCTGGTGCAATATTTGCCGGAGAACTCTTTAAAAGTTCCTCAATCTGATTGTCCACCATACGATCATCAAAGTATGGCCCCCAAACTGCAATCGCCACTTTGGCAAGAAAAGCAAACCCCATGATTGCAAATAAAATTCCAATATACGAAGCACCTTGTTGATGTTTCATTTTTTATTTTCCTGACTGAAATAATTAATCGATTATTCCGTTTCGACTAAACGATGGCAGTTTAAAGCCAGGTTCTTTATGCATCCAGATATAGAATGCGCGACCTGTTAAGTTTTCTTCCGGAACAAAGCCCCAGAAACGACTGTCAGCACTTTGATCGCGATTATCCCCCATCGCAAAGTAATGGCCTTCTGGAACTTTCACTTCCCAATATAAACCATTTTCAGCTGAAAACTTACCATTTTCTATATAGTTAAGGAATGGAGCCTGACGAGCTACATTTACTCCTTCCAGTTCACGCATAGTGAAAGTATGTTCGCCAATGGTTTCTTTATGATAAATCGAATTTGGCGTATCCAGGCGATCTTTTTCACGGCTGAATTCTACTGGAACTTTTGCTACTTTCTCACCATTAATGGTTAACTGGCCATGATCATAAACAATATGATCACCTGGCAAACCAATTACACGTTTGATATAGCTAATCGTTGGTTGTGGCGGATAGCGGAAGACCACGACATCACCACGCTCCGGGCTACCTGTATCCAGAATTTTTGTATTAACAATTGGTAATTTCACACCATAGTCAAATTTATTGACCAGGATAAAATCACCGGTTTCCAGGGTTGGAACCATGGAGTCTGATGGAATATTGAAAGGTTCGTACAGGAAAGAACGCAATACTAAAACGACCGCCAAAACCGGCCAGAAATCATAAGCCCAGGTAATAATGAAGTTTTCATTGCCCTTACCTTTGGTCTGTCGTTGTTTCAGAACAAACTTATCCAGCAACCAGACCGCGACGAAAAATAAGGTCGCAGGAACAAGAATCAAATTAAAATCAAAATCCATGGGCTTATTATCCTTATAGTATTAGCGTTCGACTTTCAGTACAGCTAAGAACGCTTCTTGTGGAATTTCAACGCTACCCACCTGTTTCATACGTTTCTTACCTTCTTTCTGTTTTGCAAGAAGTTTCTTCTTACGTGATACGTCCCCACCATAACATTTTGCCAATACGTTTTTACGCATTGCTTTTACAGTAGAACGGGCAATAATTTGCGCACCAATAGCAGCCTGAATTGCCACATCAAACATCTGACGAGGAATCAGGTCTTTCATTTTTTCAACCAGTGCAATTCCACGATGACGTGCATCCTGACGATGGCAAATCATTGCTAAAGCATCGACTTTTTCACCATTGATCAGGACATCCACTTTCACCAGTGATGAACTTTCAAAACGCACAAAGTTGTAATCTAGTGACGCAAAACCACGTGAACAAGATTTCAATTTATCAAAGAAATCCATCACCACTTCGGCCATTGGAATTTCAAAAGTAACGGATACCTGATTCGCCATGAACTTCATGTCTTTCTGTACACCACGGCGCTCAATACATAGGGTCATGACATTACCCAGGTATTCCTGTGGCACGAGGATATGACACTCTGCAATTGGTTCACGCAGGTCTTCAACAGTTGAGCCATCTGGCATTTTTGACGGACTATCGATGTAAATGGTATTGCCATTTTTCATCACTGCTTCATAAATTACAGTTGGTGCTGAAGAGATCAAATCCAGATCGTATTCACGTTCTAGACGCTCCTGTACGATCTCCATGTGCAGCATACCTAAGAAGCCACAGCGGAAACCGAAGCCTAGAGCATCAGAACTTTCTGGTTCGAAGAACAGCGCAGAGTCATTGATTTGCAGTTTATGCAATGCTTCACGGAAAGGTTCAAAATCACTGGAATCGATTGGGAACAGGCCCGCATAGACCTGTGGTTTTACTTTTTTGAAACCAGGTAATGTTGGAACTTCTGGAGTAGTTGCCAGTGTAATGGTATCACCCACTGGTGCACCAAAAATGTCTTTAATACCGGCAATCACGAAACCAACTTCACCCGCTTCAAGGATATCGGTTTCAGTATGCTTCGGATTGAAAATACCGACTGAAGTGATGATATGTGTCTGACCCGTCGATTTCACCAGCATCTTGTCGCCTTTGCGAACACGCCCCTGTTTCACACGAACTAGAGATACCACGCCCAAGTAGTTATCGAACCATGAGTCAATAATCAACGCTTGCAGCGGTGCATCACGTTCACCTGTTGGTGCAGGAATGACATTCACCAGCGTTTCAAGTACACCTTCAATACCTAGGCCAGTTTTTGCTGAACAGGTCGGTGCTTCAGTCGCTTCAATCCCGATAATATCTTCAATTTCCTGAATTACACGTTCGGGTTCAGCCTGTGGCAAGTCAATCTTGTTCAGTACTGGTAAAACTTCCAGACCCTGCTCAATCGCGGTATAGCAGTTTGCTACAGACTGCGCTTCTACCCCTTGCGCTGCATCCACAACGAGAAGTGCACCTTCACAGGCCGCTAAAGAACGTGAAACTTCATAAGAGAAATCCACGTGTCCCGGGGTATCAATGAAGTTCAACTGATACTCTTGACCATTTGGATGGGTATAGTACAAGGTGACCGAAGCCGCTTTGATGGTAATCCCACGTTCGCGTTCAAGTTCCATAGAATCAAGAACTTGAGCCTGCATTTCACGATCCTGTAAACCACCACAAGTTTGAATAAAACGGTCTGCCAGAGTCGATTTACCGTGGTCAATATGCGCAATAATCGAGAAGTTACGAATGTTTTTAATATCAACAGATTTTTTAGCTTGCGCCATGGGCTACCTTGAGAAAAAAACGCGCCATGCAATTTAAAAAGTCATTGCATAACAAAAGCCGAATAGAAATTGCCGAGGATTATAGCAGAATGGAGATACAGAAAAAGAATTATCTTTCTTCTCTCTTAGCTGTCTTAAGCACATGACCAGTTTCTTCTTATTTTTCTTTTCCTCAGCTTTTTCTTAGAAACAGCTTGTTAAATGGGCTGTTTCCTATTTAGTAGCTGCCTTCTATTCGATCTCAATATCATCACCTTATTAGATTGATTCTTCTCTTATTGCCTTTGCTTCTTCACTCAAATATAAAGTAGAAAAATCATAAGGGTTAATACTGTCTGAGAGGGGCTGATAAGCTTGGGTAAAACTTGGCGACATACGCTTCGGGCGACCCGACGCAATTTCGATACAAGCCCACTGCGTGCTACCGGTAAATAGGACATTCTGATCCTGTGGACGATAAAAAGCATACTGTCTGAATGAATATAAGGCATTCAAATCACTTAACCAGGTTCGTAGAATCAGCTCATCCCCTTCAAATGCCGCCTTGCGATACTGGACATGATGTTCAACTGCAACCATGGCATGTTTAAGTTGCAGATACTCATTTAAACCGAGTCCTAATTGCTCGATATGGGCCGAGGCCACATCCTGCATCCACTGCACATAAATGACGTTATTCACATGTCCTAGACGATCAATATGTTCAGGATGTACCTTTAAAACTTGGTCAAAAATACCAGTCACTTTTCTCTTATCCTTTATCGCAATTTTTTCCATGTACAGAGTCTACAGAAATTATGGCTCGGGTAAATTGCGAAAAATAAAAAACCGCCTATACAAGCGGTCTTTTATTGAAGATTCATATATTTTATGAAATGCGCATCCCGACAATGGCACGTTGACCCTGACGAATCAGACCGACACGGGCAACACTACCTTTTTTCAGGTCTGCCACAGCTTCCACAAACTGGTTACTGTTCAATATCGCTTTACCATTGATTTGAGTCACAACATCATTTGGCATGATCCGTGCCTGAGCTGCGATCCCGTCTCTACGAACGTCCTGAATGACTACACCACCCTTAATCTCTAAACGCTCTTTTTCAGCCGGACTTAATTCACGAATAGTAACGCCTAATACCGGACCTTTATTTGGCTGAGCCTGGTTGCCTGCTTTGGCTGGCGTTTCATCTGGCGCAGTCGTGAGTGTTGCATTGATATTACGACGTTTATCATCACGTAATATTTCTAACTGGATCTGCTGTTTAGGCGCAGAACGGTTTAAATAGTTCAGCAACTGGCTAGTGCGTGAAATATCAGTACCATTGTATTTTAAAATCACATCACCGGCTTGCAGACCCGCTTTAGCCGCTGGCGAATTTGGTGCAACCTGGGTAATTAAAGAACCTTCTGGCTTAGATAATTTATAAGATTCAGCCAAAGTACGGTCGATATCTTGCAGGCTTACCCCCAGATAAGAACGAGTCACCTTACCATCACGTTTCAGCTGGTCAGCGACTTCCATAGCGACATCAATCGGAATCGAAAATGACAGCCCCATATAACCGCCAGTACCACTGAAGATTCGTGAGTTCACCCCAACCACTTCACCGCGCTGGTTAAATAGCGGTCCACCCGAGTTTCCCGGGTTGAGGGCAACGTCAGTTTGAATAAATGGTACGGCTGTTTCACCCATCATGTTACGCATCTTGGCACTGACAATGCCGGCAGAAGCGGAGTAGTCAAAACCAAAAGGTGAACCGATTGCTAATACGGGTTCACCTACACGTAATTTATCGACATCACCAGTACGCAGTTCCGGGAAACCTGAACCATTAACTTTCAATAAAGCGACGTCAGTACGCTCGTCGCTTCCCACGACTGTTGCATCAATTTCCCGACGATCATTCAAGGTAATTGTCACTTTAGACGCATCTTCAACTACGTGGTGGTTGGTCAGCAGATAGCCATCCTTACTAATGAAGAAGGCACTCCCATATCCGGTTTTTTCCTGCGGTACACGTGGCTGCGGAATAATCACTTGATTACCAAAGAAACGGCGTAAAATTTCAGGAACCTGTTGTTGCAAGAGCTCTTCTTCGCTCATTTTTTTGACAACACTCACACTGACAACTGCCGGACTGACCTGATCAACCAGGTTAGAAAAATCGACGGGTGTTACTGCCTGTAACTGAGCAGCACTCATAGTAACAGTCGCTGCAAATAATCCTTTTTTTAAATCCAGAATTTTCATATAAATTATTCACCCAAATTGTTGATAAATTTATGTAAATAGGTTTTATCACAAACTTCATATATTTTAAGTAAAAATATGTTCGAAAGCTTGAATGTTAGCAACCTTTAATTTTTCTAAAGCATTAAGTTAAAGCTTTTATTAATTTTTTTCATCAATAAATGAGCACTTAAACGCTTGCCTTTTGTACAAAAAAGCGCTCTGATTACCGGACTTTTTTCAATTAGCTGATGGACATGTCTAATTTTCCCCTTACCCATCATTTTGACGTGATCATTGTGGGCAGTGGTGGTGCCGGCCTAAGTTTAGCACTTTCTTTGCCTGAACATTTTAATATTGCAGTTCTTGCCAAATCTACCCTGACCGATGCCAGTACCTATTATGCTCAAGGCGGTGTTGCAGCCGTACTGGATGAGACAGACTCGATTGAACAGCATATTGATGACACCATGATTGCAGGTGTACATCTGTGTGAAATGGATGCTGTGAAGCAGACGGTGGAAGGTGGTAAGCCTTCGGTGGATTTTCTACTGAAACATGGCGTGCAATTTACTCTGGATGAGCAGGAACAATTACATTTGACCCGTGAAGGCGGCCATTCACAGCGCCGAATCATTCACGCAGCTGATGCGACTGGGCGTGCCATTTCTACCACGTTAGTACAGCGCGTTCAGGAAAAAGAAAATATTACCATCTTTGAAAATTACATTGCGATCGACCTGATCTGTTCACAAAAACTGGGCTTAGATGGTGAAAATCGCGCCTTAGGTTTATATGCACTCAATGAAGCAAGTGCACAAGTTCATACTTTCTTAGCACCATTTACTGCCCTGGCTTGTGGCGGTGCGATGAAAGCTTATCTTTATACTTCCAATCCGGATATCGCGACTGGTGATGGGATTGCGATGGCCTATCGTGCCGGTTGCCGGGTTGCCAATATGGAATTCAACCAGTTCCATCCGACCTGTTTATATCATCCACAAGCCCGTTCATTCCTGATCACAGAAGCCATGCGTGGTGAAGGCGCCTATTTACGCCTACCTGATGGTGAGCGTTTTATGCTGCGTTTTGATGAGCGTGCAGAGCTGGCACCACGTGATATTGTGGCACGCGCGATTGACTATGAGATTAAACGTCTGGGCATTCGTCATGTCTGGCTAGATATTACCCATAAAGATGAAAGCTTCATCAAAGAACACTTCCCAACCTTATATGCACGTCTGTTAGAACTTGGCATCGACATCACCAAGGAAATGATTCCTGTGGTTCCTGCTGCGCATTATACCTGTGGTGGTGTGGTCGTAGATGAAAACAGTCAGACCGATATTGCTGGACTCTATGCCATTGGTGAAACTTCTTATACTGGCTTACACGGCGCTAACCGTATGGCCAGTAACTCACTTTTAGAATGTTTTGTATATGGCATGAGTGCTGCCAAACAGATTCAGGAAAATTTCAGAACAGATCAAGCTATCCCTGAGGTACCAGAATGGGATGATTCTCAGGTGACCAATCCTGATGAAGATGTAGTTATTCTGCAAAACTGGGACGAGCTGCGTCAGACCATGTGGAACTATGTCGGTATTGTGCGTACCACTAAACGTCTGGAACGTGCCCTGCACCGAATTGAGATGTTGAAGAAAGAAATTACCGAGTACTATCAGGATTATCAGGTGAGCAAAAACTTGATTGAGCTACGTAATCTGGTGTTAGTTTCAGAGATGATCGTGCGTTGTGCCATGCAGCGTAAAGAGTCCCGTGGCCTGCATTTCACCCTGGATTATCCAGAATTGCTGCCTGAACTACGTAAAACTGTACTGATTCCACCAAGTTTTGAAGTAGAAACCCCTTTGGTGAATGCTTAAAAATATAAATAAGGCAGATAATATTTTTAAATGTTATCTGCCTTTTCTTTGGCTCTGATTTTTTAAGTTTTTAGAATAATCAGGATTTAAATAAAGCATATAATTTGTAAGAATTAATCAGCATTTTAAGGAATGCACGTGTTCTTTACGTGGTGGAACCGAATAGGTCGCTGTCACATGAGCAACCGGCTCTTCCTGATCAATCGAATAAATCCAGACTTCTCCCACAATGAGCGCCTTCCCCACTTTCATCAATTTACTTTCCCCTCGCAGATCAACACCACCCGAAGGTTTACGCAGAAAATTGATATTTAAGTTCGTAGTCACTGCCAGGCCAACCAGTCCAATCTCACCGAGGATCGCAATATATAAGGCCAGATCAGCTAAGGTCATCATGGTGGGGCCAGACACTGTGCCGCCGGGACGTAATTCCTGCTCACTCACTCGATACAGTAAGATTGCACCCTGAGGCACTACAGCTTCGATCTGGCACTTTTCCAGGCTCTGTGGAAATTCCTGCTGTAAAAACTGGATGATTTCTTCTCTTGTACTTTTCATCATGTTTTATCTTCCTGATTTCTTCCAATATAGAAGATTCTTCCTTGAAATAACTAGAGAAAAGTATGCCAAAAATATCTTTAGAATAAAATTATTTTAAATAAGACAGCGCCTGTTCAAACACCTGATCCGGTGTTTGAGTCGCATCCAGACGTTTAATCCGCTCTGGATGACGCTGGCATAGCGTGGCATATCCGGCGCGAACTTTCTCAAAGAAAGTAACTTTCTCTTGCTCAAACCGATCCAGCGCACCTCGGGCACGTGCGCGATTCATACCCAGTTCAATCGGTGCATCCAGCCAGAACGTAATATCCGGCATACGTTCCACGAAATTTTGATTCAACAGATTCAGCTTGTCTTCACTGAGTCCACGCCCTGCACATTGATAGGCAAAACTGGCATCACTGAAGCGATCACATAAGACAATTTTTCCAGCATTTAAAGCGGGTAGAATCACTTGTGTCAGATGCTGGGCACGTGCCGCATACATCAGCAATAACTCTGTATCATGGCACATCGCTTCTTCGTGGTTTACGGCCAACAATAGCGAACGAATCTGTTCTGCCATCGGTGTACCGCCCGGCTCGCGGGTCAGCACGACCTCTTTACCTTGAGCAATAAAATCATCATAGATACGACGAATGAGTGTGGTTTTCCCTACACCTTCAGTGCCTTCAAAGCTGATAAACATGCTCATTCCTTATTTTTTGAACGTAAAACAGAGAGATATTCTTGCACTGCTCTATTGTGGTCTTGCAGACTGCTGCTGAATTTATGCCCACCATTACCCGTTGCAACAAAATAAAGATTTTGTGAATTGTCCGGATGCATCGCTGCTTCAATGGCTTTCTTGCTTGGCAAGGCAATCGGTGTCGGTGGTAAGCCAGCCATGGTATAGGTGTTATAGGGTGTTGGAGTGCGTAGATCCTGACGGGTGATATTACCTTTGTAATTCTCACCCATACCATAAATCACGGTTGGATCTGTCTGTAGACGCATGCCTATTTTCAAACGGCGCACAAATACACCAGATACCTGTTGTAACTCGCTATCCAGACTGGTTTCTTTTTCAATGATCGATGCCATGATGAGCGCTTCATATTTATTCTGATATGGCAGATCTGAAGCACGTTTTTCCCAAGCCTGATCCAGAGACTTCATCTGGCGCTGATAAAGATCGGTCAGAATCTTGCGATCCGTTTCACCTTTGGCAAAGAAATAGGTATCTGGAGCAAATAGACCTTCAGGATGATTAAATGGAATATTGAGTTCTTTGAGCAATTGATCGGTTGGCAAATTCACCACTTCTTTAGTCACCAGATCATCTTTCTTTAAAGCATCAATCAGCTGTTTAAAGGTCGTGCCCTCAATCACCAGAATCCGGTTCATCTGAGCATTTTCTGCATTGGAAATCATGTCCAGCACTGCACGGATACTCATACCTTGAGGAATTTCATAAACACCTGCCTTCATGGTGTCATGAATCATGATGCGCTGATACAGCTTTAAAATAATCGGAAAGCTGACATGATTTTCTTTGGCCAGCCGATCAATAAATCCAGAATAGGTTTCACCGTTACTAATTGCCAGTAACTGTTTTTGACCTTCTACAGGATAATCTTTCCATAGGCTGGCTTTTAGGATCAGCCCTAGAACCAGGAGTATCCCGATTAGAAATAGAACTATCCCCTTCATGAAACCAGGGCGTTTGGCATTATTTTTCTTTTTGGTTTTAGACTTGGAAGCTGACATATTAATAAGGCATCTGATTCAATCGAAGACGGTTAAAAAGTTCAATACAAGCATCTACATTTAAAGCACGCTGCTCAAATTGAGTGGCAATTTTCATCGGACTGAGCGCATTACAGAAAAACAGGCTGTCGATATGGGGAATTTCATCCATTTCCACATCACGCCGCTGACAGATAATGCCTTGATCCTGCATACGTTGCAAAATTTCTGCACGCATCACACCGAAGACGCCATTATAACGAAGTTCTGGTGTAATCCATGTATTGTTTATACGAATGAAGCAATTACTGCTCACCCCTTCAACAATTGTACCCTGCACATCAGTTACCAGTGCTTCCGGCCAGCCATGCAGATCCGCTTCCTGTTTAAGCAAGACCTGTTCCAGACGGTTTAAGGTTTTCAACCCCACCAGATTCGGCATGCTGAGGCCAATGGCCTGTTGCAATACACCCGCCTGAATCTGCTCATAACTGAAGTCCTGTACAGTTTTCGGATAATAGAACATCCAAAGATCTGCCGGATGGTCTGGCAGGCTATAACCACGCTGTCCTATACCACGACTCAGTACAATCTTTAAGGTTCCGTTCAGTTCAGCTTCTGACCTCAATAACGCTTGCAAACTTTTTTCAATCAGGTCCAGATCAGCATGCAAACTTAATTTTTGCTGGCTCATCCTTAAACGGGCTAGATGACGGTCTGCTAACTCGATCCGGTTTCGACGGATGCGGGCGGTAGTAAAGCAGCCATCACCATAATGAAAGGCACGATCCAGCACATCTATATCTTTGACGAGTTGAGCATTTTTTAAATACAACATGCTTTTAAGGCCTCTCTGGTGACGGATAGAGCGATGAAATATAAGCTCTGTCTATATATCTGTTTTACTCACATAAAATTCATTTTTAATTATTTTTTATGCAAAAAATCTCCAGCTATTCTTGCCCCATCCAACAAAACAAAGAAACATTTGAGGCAAATATGAACATCCGTAAATTAAAAATTGGGGTATTGGCAGCACTTATTTCAGCAACCGCTTTTAGCGTATCTGCAAAAGACTTCCTGAACGTGTCCTATGATCCAACTCGCGAATTGTACGATAACTTTAATAAAGAATTCAGTGCTTACTGGAAAAAATCTACTGGTCAGGATGTTAACTTCAAACAGTCACATGGCGGTTCAGGTAAACAGGCACGTGCTGTCATTGATGGTCTAGATGCGGACGTCGTGACTTTGGCCCTAGCTGCAGATATTGATGAGATTGCAGCACGCGGCCTGCTACCTAAAGACTGGCAGAAAAAATTCCCGCAAAACTCGACACCTTATACCTCAACCATCGTTTTCCTGGTGAAAAAAGGTAATCCTAAAGGCATTAAAGACTGGGGCGATCTGGTGAAACCGGGCGTAGAAATCATTACGCCAAATCCGAAAACTTCTGGTAGCGCGCGCTGGAACTACCTGGCCGCTTGGGCATGGGCGAAACACCAACCGGGTGGTAATGATGCCAAAGCACAAGAATTCGTTCGTCAAATCTACAAACAGACTAAAGTTCTGGACTCAGGTGCACGTGGTTCAACCACAACATTTGCGGAACGCGGGATCGGTGACGTGTTACTGGCTTGGGAAAATGAAGCGCACCTAGCGATTCGTGAGCAACCAGGCAAGTTTGAAATCATCACCCCTTCTCTGTCGATTCTGGCTGAGCCACCAGTGGCAATCGTTGAAAAGAATGCCAAAAAAGATGGTAATGAAAATCTGGCTAAAGCGTATCTGAATTACCTGTACTCACCTGCGGGTCAAACGGTTGCTGCGAAGAATTTCTATCGCCCACGTAATGCGGCAGTATTAAAACAATACAGCAATGTCTTTAAATCGCTGAAGCTGGTGACTATTGATAAAGAGTTTGGTGGCTGGGACAAGGTACAGAAAAAACACTTTGCCAATGGCGGTATCTTTGACCAGATCGTAAAGGCAAATAGCACAAAATCGTAATAATAAATGTCTATGCAATGGCCTTATTGAATAAGGCCATTGTTGTTTCAAATACTTATAAACTCTTTTATCTTATATTTTCATATAAAATTCATTTTTAATTATTTTTTATGCATAAAGAATAGGTTTATTCTTCACTCATGTTACAAAACGTGTAAGAGTTTGAGGTTCACATGAGCATTTCAACAAAACTAAAACTAGGGGTTCTGGCTGCTGTTATTTCAGCAACTTCGTTTTCTGCTGCAGCGCGCGACTTTCTGAATGTCTCTTATGATCCGACGCGTGAACTCTATGAAGACGTCAATAAAGAATTTGGTAAATACTGGAAAAGCCGTACTGGCCAAAGCATTAACTTCAAACAGTCACATGGTGGTTCAGGTAAACAGGCGCGTGCCGTGATTGATGGTCTGGATGCCGATGTCGTAACTTTGGCATTAGCCGCTGATATTGATGTACTGGTCGAAAAAGCCAAACTGTTACCTGCAGACTGGCAGAAAAAATTACCACAAAACTCAACACCCTATACTTCTACTATTGTATTCCTGGTACGTAAAGGCAATCCAAAGGGCATCAAGGATTGGGGTGATTTGGTAAAACCGGGTGTAGCGATTATCACACCAAATCCTAAAACCTCAGGCGGTGCACGCTGGAACTATTTAGCAGCTTGGGCATATGCAAAACACTTACCGGGCGGTAACGACAAAACTGCACAAGAATTTGTTCGTAAAATCTATAAACAAACCAAAGTACTTGATTCAGGTGCGCGTGGTTCAACCACCACTTTTGCTGAACGTGGCATCGGTGACGTATTACTGGCTTGGGAAAATGAAGCACATTTAGCCCTTCGTGAACAACCGGGCAAGTTTGAAATTGTGACTCCTTCCCTGTCAATTCTAGCTGAGCCACCCGTGGCGATTGTTGAAAAGAATGCCAATAAAAAAGGCAACAAATACCTGGCACAAGGTTATTTAAACTTCCTGTACTCACCATTGGGGCAGGAAATCTCAGCACGTAACTTCTATCGCCCACGTAATGAAAAAGTGCTAGCGAAATACAGCCAAGTCTTTAAGCCATTAAAACTGGTGACTATTGATCAGGAGTTTGGTGGCTGGGATAAAGTACAGAAAACCCACTTTGAAAATGGTGGTGTTTTTGACCAGATCGTTAAAGCTAACAGCGCAAAAAAATAATTTAAACTGATTTCATACAGGAGCATCGACATGACTCATACGCTTATTGTTCCCGGTGTAGGTGGCAGTGAATACAATCACTGGCAAACCTGCCTGCAACACCGGCTCATGCGTTGCTCCCGTGTGCAGCAAAAGGACTGGAATCATCCGGTACTGGATGTATGGGTCACAGAATTTGTTAAAACTCTGCAAGCCATTCCAGATGATGTACAGATTGTGGCACATAGCTTTGGCTGTTTGACCAGCGTGGCATCACTGGCCCAGCATCCTGAACTGAATACTAAAGTCAAAAATCTGGTTCTGGTTGCACCTGCCAATCCGGCACGTTTTGGGGAAAATGGTTTTGCCCGTGATAGCCAGACGGATTACAGCGCCTATTTCCAGCAGCTCAAGATTCAGGCTCCAACGACTTTGCTGATCAGTGAAAATGATCCATGGCTAAGTTTTGAAGATGCCCAGGTTCTGGCAAAAGCCTGGAAAATCAAACCGATTAATCTGGGAGCTGTAGGCCATGTCAATGTTGCTTCCGGTTTTGGTCCTTTCCCTGAAATTGAACAATATTTGATTTCAGAAAAGGCTATGCACCATATCAGCAAAGTTGATGAGAGCAAGTATTATTTTAAATTTGCATTTTAGTCCCTGCAAATTATGCTTGTGCCGATTCTATTTTCTAATTTTCGCTGATTAACTTTAACCAGCATTCTCTCTTTTGAGGAGTAATCATGTCGCAGCGATCCCGAGTGCTGCCAGGATTTGGTCTTTCTCTAGGCTTTACCCTAGCGTATTTGTCATTAATCGTTCTGATCCCGTTATCTGCCGTTTTTATTAAATCACTCGGCATTGGCTGGGAAGGCTTATGGGAAATCCTGAGCTCTGAACGTATCTTGAAATCATTACAGTTAAGCTTTAGTTCAGCCATTATCGCTGCTTTGATTAATGTAGTTTTTGGCCTGTTACTGGCATGGTGTCTGGTGCGTTATAGCTTTCCGGGTAAACGCATTGTCGATGCACTGGTCGATCTGCCTTTTGCCCTACCAACTGCAGTTGCCGGTATTGCTCTGACTTCTTTATATGCACCGACTGGTTGGATTGGTCAGTATTTAGATCCAATTGGCATCAAGGTGGCTTATACCCCGATCGGTATTACCCTGGCTTTGATCTTTATCGGTATTCCTTTTGTGGTCCGTACGGTACAGCCAGTTCTTTCTGATTTAGAAACTGAACTGGAAGAAGCGGCTTCTGCACTCGGTGCAAACCGTTTTCAGATTGTCACCAAAGTCATTTTCCCGATTCTGCTGCCAGCACTGATCACAGGTTTTGCTTTGGCCTTTGCACGTGGTGTCGGTGAATATGGCTCGGTCATTTTCATTGCCGGTAACCAGCCCTTTGAAACTGAAATTGCGCCATTAATGATTATTTCCCGTCTGGAAGAATATGACTATGCAGGTGCGACCACAATTGCTGTAGTGATGCTGCTCATTTCCTTTGTGATGCTCTTCCTGATTAACTTATTGCAAGCTTGGGCAAGCCGCCGTACCGGGAGAACTGCACGATGAGTTTAAATACCAACAGCAATGCGCTGGCTGAAAAATTGCAATCCCGCGATGCGACTCGTGAGCCGACCTGGGTACGTTATACCCTGATTGCGATTGCACTGATCTTCTTTTTAAGCTGCCTGATTCTGCCTTTGGTTCTGGTCTTTGTTGAAGCATTTAAACAAGGGGTGGGCGTATATACGCAAGCCCTTGTTCATCCAGATACTTTATCTGCGGTGAAACTGACTTTACTAACGGCTGTGATCGCGGTACCAATGAATGTAATATTCGGCGTAGCTGCAGCCTGGTCAGTAGCGAAGTTTAACTTCCCGGGTAAATCAATTTTGACCACCATTATCGATATGCCTTTCTCGGTATCACCTGTTATTGCAGGTTTGATGCTCGTACTGATTTTCGGTACTCAAGGCTGGATGGGTGGCTGGTTGATGGATAATGACATTAAGATCCTTTACGCCGTTCCTGCGATTGTTCTAGCAACGATCTTTATTACTGTACCTTTTGTAGCACGTGAGCTGATCCCTTTAATGGAAGCGCAAGGTACTGAAGAAGAAGAAGCTGCTATTGTACTCGGTGCATCTGGCTGGCAAACCTTCTGGAAAGTGACCCTGCCAAATATCAAATGGGGTCTGATTTACGGCGTAATTCTGTGTAATGCCCGCGCCATGGGTGAGTTCGGTGCAGTATCAGTGGTTTCTGGCCATATTCGTGGTGAAACCAATACTTTGCCGCTACACGTCGAAATTCTATATAACGAATATACCTTTAGTGCTGCGTTTGCCGTGTCATCGCTCCTGGCTCTCCTCGCAATTGTGACTCTGGTTCTGAAAACCTGGGTCGAACTGCGCCAGGAAAAACAAGACAAACGTAATGACGATTCAACAGTTTCTTAAGGAATGCCCACATGAGTATTCAAGTTAAAAATATTGAAAAACACTTTGGTGCATTCCATGCACTGAAAAACATTTCCCTAGATTTCCCGGATGGTCAGTTGGTTGCCCTTCTCGGTCCTTCAGGCTGTGGTAAAACGACTCTACTGCGTATCATTGCTGGTCTGGAATCTGCTGACGGTGGTCAGGTGATTCTGGAAGGACAGGATGCAACCAATGTTCATGTCCGTGAACGTGAAGTGGGTTTTGTATTCCAGCACTATGCCCTGTTCCGTCATATGACCGTATTCGATAACGTGGCTTTTGGTCTACGTGTACGCCCACGTTCAACCCGTCCATCAGAAGCAGAAATTAAAAAACGTGTGACCCGTTTGCTTGATCTAGTACAACTTGGCTTCCTGGCAGACCGTTATCCGGCTCAGCTTTCTGGTGGTCAGCGTCAACGTATTGCACTTGCGCGTGCACTAGCCGTTGAGCCACGTGTACTATTACTGGATGAACCATTCGGCGCACTAGATGCCAAAGTCCGTAAAGAACTGCGCCGCTGGTTACGTACCCTGCATGATGAACTGCACATTACTTCAATTTTTGTCACTCACGACCAGGAAGAAGCCTTAGAAGTTGCAGATCAGATCGTGGTGATGAACAAAGGCAATGTAGAACAGATCGGTTCACCACGTGAAGTGTATGAAACACCGAAAACACCATTCGTGTTTGACTTCCTGGGACAAGCTAACCGTTTCGAAGGCCAGAATAATGGCGGCATACTTCAGCTAGGTGAAGATCGTATCCAGTTCGATGCCGCCAAACAGGCAGCTCAGGGTAATGTCATTGTATTCGCTCGCCCGGATGAACTGCG
The DNA here is from genome assembly GCF_002324975.1 of Acinetobacter sp. UBA1496. Lineage (NCBI taxonomy): Bacteria > Pseudomonadati > Pseudomonadota > Gammaproteobacteria > Moraxellales > Moraxellaceae > Acinetobacter > Acinetobacter sp. UBA1496. The sequence continues at coordinate 92,561 of NZ_DCRI01000094.1, forward strand.
TATTCATGCACAACCACAAGAGAATGCGATTCAGGCCACGTTTATTCGTGAACTCTGGATTGCAGGAAAAGTCGTTGCGGAACTGAATGACCGCCAAGGTAATCTGATTGAAATTTCACTTACACCAGAAGAAGCCCGCGCTCATCAATTCCGTCCGGATCAAACTGTTTGGTTGAGTGCATTAAATCTGCATTTATTTGAAAACCAGGTCGCGTAAGACTGCAAGATGGGGCTTTTAAATGCCCCATCCTCTTATAGGGTAAAGAATTATGAATTTCCAACAATTAAGAATTATTCGAGAAACTGTTAGACAGAATTTTAACTTAACTGAAGCTTCAGCCGCGCTTTATACTTCGCAGTCAGGGGTCAGTAAGCATATTAAAGATTTAGAAGATGAGCTTGGTGTACAGCTATTTATCCGTAAAGGTAAACGCCTTTTAGGACTGACTGAACCAGGTCAGGCACTTCTTGGCATTGTAGAGCGTATGCTGGTTGATGCAGACAATATCAAACGTCTTGCAGATGATTTTAACAAGGTCGATGAAGGTACATTAACGATTGCAACAACACATACCCAGGCACGTTATGTATTACCGCCAATCGTGAACCAATTTAAAAAAGAATTTCCGAAAGTTCATCTAATTTTGCAACAAGCCAGTCCAATGGAAATCACTGAAATGCTTCTTCAGGGTGAAGCAGATATCGGGATTGCGACTGAAGCCTTAACGACTGAAGAAAATCTGGCGAGTGTGCCTTATTATAACTGGCAGCACAGTATTATTACGCCGCAAAATCACCCGCTGAATAGCAAAGAACAGGTTCGTATTGAAGACCTCGCTGGCTATCCGATTATTACTTATCACGGTGGTTTTACAGGCCGTTCTAAAATCGACTCAGCCTTTGAAGAAGCCGGTGTGGATGTGGATATTGTAATGTCAGCTCTGGACGCCGATGTTATTAAAACTTATGTCGAGCTCAACATGGGTGTCGGTATTGTCAATGATCTGGCTTATGATCCAGAACGTGACTATCGTCTGAAACAGATTAAAACCGATATTTTTGGGGTAAATACTACCTGGATTGCAGTACGTAAAGGCCACTTATTACGTGGTTATGGTTATGAGTTTATTTCTTTATGCTCACCAGATGCAGATATCAAGGCACTGAAAAAAGTCGCTTATCCAGATGAATAATATGGATTGTACTATCTAAATTGAAGAGGCCTATCGCCTCTTTTTTCAATTTTACCAGTAGATTATTTCATTAAAAATCAAGCATAATCACAGTATAATTCAATAAATAAATTATATTAATGATGAGCTAAAAATTTTCCCTCTTGGGATGTGGACTGATTTTTTCCGGGACAAGTTTTGCTGCCGCTTTTGAGCAATCTAACCAAAGCATCCAATCGTTTTTTGAAAAAAATAATTATGCTGAAGTTTCACTGGCTTGGGTTCGCCCTGATATCAGCGGTCAGGTACAACATACCGAAGAGCTGCAACAATTAGGCATCACGGATTTTTCAACAGGAAATCTTGTCCATAACCAATTGATCTCTAATGTCGCATTAAAATTCCAGTTGAATCCTCAAGTGTCGTGGGAACTGATTTACGATCAGCCTTATTCTATAGATATCGCTTATCATTATGATCCTGCTTTTGCAGGTGCAACACTTCCAATTGAGGCTGCTACCATTCAGTTTGAGAGCCATAATTTGACCTCATTAATTGGCTTTCAACCAAACGATAACTGGAATTTTTATACAGGGCTAAGTTATCAAAGCTTAGAAGGAAATTTATATTTATCCGGACAGACATTTTATATATTCAATGGTTATCGGGCCACATTTGAACGAGATGCCGCTCGGGGCTGGCTTGCTGGAATCAGTTATCAGATTCAAGAATATTTTTTTAGAACCGCACTGACCTATCGCTCTGCAATTACTCATCACAATAAAACCACTGAGTCGATTATTGTAGGTACGAATCCAGCACCTTATACAGAAATTCAAACTCCACAGTCTGTGAACTTGGATTTTCAGACAGCTTTAACTGATCGAAATGCGCTCTATGGCACGCTGCGTTGGTCAAACTGGCAAAATTTCGTGATCCAGCCGCCTAAATTTGGCGCTGTAATTGACTATGCGGCCTTACAGTTTCCGGAAGTAAAACCATTCAGGATGATTGATTATCGTGAGGATCAATGGTCTGGAAAAATCGGACTTGCTTATCAATGGCCATCTTTTGGCATAAATTCTATCGAACTCTTATGGGATTCTGGTACAGGAAATCCGGCTTCAACCCTGAATCCGAGTGATGGTTATTGGGGCATCGGACTAGGTCATCTTTATAAGATTCAAGAAACCTGGGATATTGCTACAGGACTATATTATTTAAAGTTTCAAAAACCTGAAATTTCCTTATCCGAACCTATTACGCCGCAGATCGCAGGTTTATCCGCAGTTTCTGATAACAGTGCTTGGATCCTAGGTTTGAAACTGGGTTATCACTTTTAAAATTGTTCTAACAACAAAAAACGGGCCGAAGCCCGTTTTTTGTATTAAGTAAAATATTAGAAGCGGAAGCTTACACCCAGTTTTGCGACTGGAAGCCATTCGTATTTATTATCTTCACGAATTTCACGCTCTTCATCTCTTACAGCTTGTTCAAATTCACCTTGACGCGCTTCTACAGTTCCTTCACTTACTAAATTAACGCGTGGGTTACCATTATAGTATGCACCCAACTCGCCAAATACACCCCAACGGTTAGTAATTGCTGGAGAGAAACCAATACCTACATACGGAGCAATATTATTTTTGTAGGATAATTGACCATTAAGTCGTACCCCATCTGCACCAGCTGTAAAATCTTTGCCATTTACTGTAAAACCACGCTCTGGATCTACTCGACGATCGATATCATAATCATTATCGATATATGCTACACCGGCTGCCATATAGAACCAGTTCGCCCAAGGACGAATCTCAGCATTTAAATAAGTCAGGTTATTGTCCATATCTAAGTCATATTTAGAACCGTTGATTGATAAATCATCTGACCATGAAATATCACCACCGTTATAACCTAGAGTAACACCTACATAAGGGTTAGCATTCCAAGAGATCGCGCCACCGTAACCGGTAGTACCGACTTCAGCACGAACAGCTGCAGGTTTAAAGAAAGAGAATTCAGCTACGCCTTCATCTGTTACAATTGTTTCATCAGCAGCCATAACAGATCCAGCTGTGGCAGCTAGAACGGATACTGCTAAAAGTTGATATAAAGCTTTCATTATTTCTCTCCTCAAAAGAACTTTTTTTTCATCATTAGTTATTCGTGATGAGCTCAATATAAAGGAGCCAATGAATATTTTTTATTTGTGTTTTGCTAGGCTTTTGTTATTTTTTGATACATATTAATTTTTCTTGTTGAATGATAAGCCTTTTTTAAACAATGTTTGTACATATCTAAAATACGAAAAGGATACTAATCACTTTACTTGCGAATTTAATTCAGCACCCCTCCTAGTTTTCCATCTTTTTAGAGCAATATAGTGTAAAATATCGGAAATTTTTTTCTGGAAGGAAGATCATGTCTCAGCTTTCAACAATCATTGAACAAGCGTTTGAAGACCGTGCGAATTTCACAGCAGCAGACTGTCCTGCTGAAATCCGTCAAGCAGTTGAGGAAGTAATTGCTGGCCTGGACAATGGTACTTTACGTGTTGCTGAAAAAATCGAAGGTGAATGGGTTGTTCATCAATGGATTAAGAAAGCGGTATTGTTATCATTTAAATTAAACGATAACAAACCAATGGAAGCTTGTGATCTTCGCTTCTACGACAAAGTAGATACTAAATTCTCTGACTGGACTGACGAGCAATTTAAAGCTGCTGGCGTACGTGTTGTTCCTCCGGCGGTAGCGCGTAAAGGTTCTTTCCAAGCGAAAAACGTGGTACTGATGCCTTCTTATGTGAACATCGGTGCTTATGTAGATGAAGGTACAATGGTCGATACTTGGGCAACTGTAGGTTCATGTGCTCAAATCGGTAAAAATGTTCACTTGTCTGGTGGTGTAGGGATCGGTGGTGTTCTTGAACCGCTTCAAGCTAACCCAACAATTATTGAAGACAACTGTTTCATTGGTGCACGTTCTGAAATCGTTGAAGGCGTAATCGTTGAAGAAGGTTCTGTAATTTCAATGGGCGTATTCATTGGTCAATCTACCAAGATTTATGACCGTGAAACTGGCGAAATCCATTATGGCCGTGTACCTGCTGGTTCTGTTGTAGTATCAGGCAGCCTGCCATCTAAATGCGGTAAATACAGCTTATATGCAGCTGTAATCGTGAAAAAAGTAGATGCGAAAACTCGTGCTAAAACTAGCCTGAACGATCTGCTACGCGAAGACTAAGATGTCTTAACTTAGAGGAAACATTTGTGTTCCTCGGAGCTTCAACCGCTCCTCGTCTCTACGGTCAGCAATGATCGTAGGGATTTTTATTTTTATACATTGTTATTTATTTTTCAGTGGTTAATGTTGTTATGAATACGCTTCGATCTTCCGCAATTCCAGTTTCTGATCCGTCTGCGGGCTTACGCATTACGGAGATCTTCTATTCATTACAAGGTGAAGCCAATACTGCAGGTTTACCAACCGTATTTATCCGCTTAACCGGATGTCCACTGCGCTGTACCTATTGTGATACTACGTATTCTTTTGAAGGTGGTGAGCGCAAATCTTTAGATGACATCATCCAGACCACGCTTGATTTTAAAACGCCTTATGTCTGTGTGACCGGTGGTGAACCATTGGCTCAACCGAACGCCCTGCCTCTGATGCAACGACTTGCAGATTTAGGCTGTGAAGTCTCTTTAGAAACCAGCGGTGCGTTAGATGTTTCTAAAGTGGATGCACGGGTATCCAAAGTTCTGGATTTAAAAACACCAACTTCAGGTGAAGTTGCACGAAATTTGCTTACAAATCTGGACCATTTAACTCAGCATGACCAGATTAAGTTTGTGATCTGTAATCGTGAAGATTATGAATGGTCAAAACAGCAGGTAGAACAGTACCAGTTGAATGAAAAAGTCAGTACGGTCTGGTTCTCCCCTGCCTTTGCAGTTGAAAAAGGAGCTGCGCGCTTGCCACAATTGGCACGTGATCTGGCTCAATGGATTTTAGAAGACCATCTCCCTGTTCGTTTCCAGCTGCAGCTGCACAAGTTGTTATGGAATGATGAAACTGGTCGTTAATTTTTGTAAATTTACTATATTGGAGTATTTGTTATGCGCCCTCGTGCCATTGTATTGTTATCTGGCGGATTAGATTCAACAACCTGTCTGGCTTGGGCGCAGGCACGCTATGAATGTATCGCACTGAGTTTTATGTATGGCCAACGCTCTACTACAGAACTTGATGCAGCTCGCGCGCTGGCTCAACGCTCGGGTGTAGAACATCGTGTCATCAATATTGATTTAGGTAACTTGGGCGGCTCAGCCCTTACTGATCATAGCATTGAGGTACCAGACCAATTGCAGGAAGGTATTCCGGTAACCTATGTGCCTGCACGAAATACCATCTTCTTATCTTATGCTTTGGCCGCTGCAGAAGTGTTCAGTGCAGAGGCAATTGTGATCGGGATTAATGCGGTGGATTATTCAGGTTATCCAGACTGCCGCCCGGAATTTATTGAAGCTTTTGCCAATATGGCACGCCTTGCAACCAAGGTCGGTGTTGAAGGTCAAGCCCTGAAATTTGAAACACCTTTGTTACATTTATCCAAAGCAAATATCATTCGCTTAGGCCTAGAACATGGCGTAGACTACAGTCAAACGGTATCTTGCTACCAAGCAGATGACCAAGGACGTGCGTGTGGAACATGTGACAGTTGTCGTTTACGCAAGCAAGGTTTTGCTGATGCAGGTGTTGAAGACCCGACACGTTATTACCTTTAAAATCGATCAAGGTTATAAATCCATATTATGAATATTAAAGCCAAATTACTTGCGACTACCCTACTCTCTTTGTCTGCCCTATTTTCAACTGCATCTTTTGCAAATAATGATCAAGCTAAGGCAAAAGCAGAATTTGAGGCGATGAAAAAAGAATATACAACTGCCATGAAAAATGCTGGAAGCAGTTCAAATGTGCGTGACGGTTTAATTAAAGCCTGCGCTATTCCCTACAAACAGGCAGTGAAGTACAAAAAACTGACTCAGTCTGATGTGAATAAGCTTTGTACATGTGAAGTGGATGCAGAAGGTAAATTAACTCAAGCTCAGAAATGGCAGATTCAAAGCACCATCAACCAGAAGAAAAACCCTGCTACTTTAGACTTTGTTAAAAAACAAAGCCAGAACGTGCAGTCTTGTGTAGGCCCACAGCTCGCAGGTAAATTAAATTCACTTGCTGCAGAAGCCAATAAAGCCGCTCAAAAGAAATAATCCTGACGGATGTTTTTCTAGGATAAGCCACTATAATGTGGCTTATTTTTTTGAAAAAATTTAGAAAAATTGGAGAGATCATGTCTGAGATCAGCTTACTTGAGCACACTTTTCCGACCACTACAGGTGAAATTAATCTGGCCCAATTAAATGCAGAATGGCTGGTGATCTATTTTTATCCTAAAGATTCGACACCTGGCTGTACTACTCAGGCAGTCGGCTTCTCTTGTTTAAAAGATCAGTTTGATGCACTGAATACGACTATTTTGGGCGTATCACGTGACTCAGTTAAAGCGCATCAGAACTTTACTGAAAAACAGAATCTGACCATTAATCTGATCAGTGATAAAGAAGAAGTGTTATGCAAACACTTTGATGTCATTAAAGAAAAGAATATGTATGGCAAGAAAGTCATGGGCATTGAACGCTCTACCTTCATTTTCCATAATGGAAAACTGGTCAAAGAATACCGCAAGGTAAAAGCTGCTGGCCATGCTGAACAGGTTTTAGAAGATTTGAAAGCTTTACAGGCTGCTTAAGGTGTTTCATAAAATCAAAAAGGCATGCATAGAAATATCATGCCTTCTTCTTTAGAGTTGCTGCAAAGAATAATTCAATTCACTAAAGAAACCGCAATCGACCACATTACACAGCCAATAAGTATATCCAATATTTTCCAGGCTTGTGGTCGCTGAAAAATAGGTTGCAAATAACGTGCTGCATAGCCCAGTCCAAAAAAGAATACAAAGGACGCACTAATCGCTCCTAAAGCAAATTGTATCTGTGCATTGGAATATTGGGTGGAGATGGAACCAATCAAGACCAAAGCATCCAGATAGACATGCGGATTGAGCCAGGTCAGCATTAAACAGATCAGCAAAACTTTATATAAAGAAGGCACATCTTTTTGATCTGTGTCCAGACGCTGCTCATTCTTCCAGGCCTGATAAAAATGCTGAGCGCCATAGATCGCCAGAAAAGTCGCGCCCAGATATTTCGCCATATTGATCCAGTGCGGATTGACCAGCATCAATTGTGAAAATCCCAGAACACCGGCAAAAATCAATATCGCATCAGATAAGGCACAACACATACAGATCGCAAAGACATACTGCTGTTTCAAACCCTGTTTCAATACAAAAGCATTTTGTGCACCAATGGCAATAATCAGGCTAAAGCCTACTGCCAGACCTTGTATATATGCATTTAACATTGGAATATCATGGAATTATAAAGATGGAGATCATTATCTATGTTATTCTTTTCAATTAAATATAATTAAGAAAATATCATTCAGACTAAATTTTATTTAGGTAAGCTATGCCACTTAATTCTAAAAACTGTGATGCTTTTTTAGCCGTCGCAGAAACCCAAAGTTTTGATGCTGCCGCAAAAGTATTAAATATTACGGCTTCAGCAGTCACTTTAAGAGTACAGAATCTGGAAAGAGATTTGGGGCAAGTTCTAGTGCTACGTGAGCGTCCTTGTAAAGTGACCAATGCCGGTCAAACCTTACTGAATTATTTGCAGCATCAACGTCTGTTGCAGCAACAATTAATCCAGCAATTAAATGGTCAAAATAAAGCAGAATTTAGCTCGATTCATATTGCGGTAAATGCAGATTCTCTTGCAACCTGGTTATTTCCCTGTCTGAACACCACTCTGCTTGCAGAGAAAATTACTTTGAATCTTCAGGTTGCTGTTCAAAGTGAAACTCATAAGCTTCTAGAGCAGGGTCAAGTCAATGCCTGTATTAGCAGTGAGAGTGAAGCCATGCCAGGCTGTAAGGCTCATTTTATTGGACAGATGCATTATAGAATGGTCGCAACACCTGCCTTTGTGCATTCCTGGTTTAAACAAGGCATTCACCGGGAATCACTGCGTAAGGCACCCGCTGTGATTTATAATGATCAGGATCATTTACATAGCCATCTACTGTTGGCTCAATTTGGCTTAAACCAGCAATGTTTTCCTTTTCACTATATCCCCTCCTCGACCGCCTTTGCGGATGCTATTTTTTCTGGAGTAGGATATGGTTTGGTTCCGGACTATCAAATTGCGGACCGGATTCAAAATGGGACATTGATCGAGATACTACCTGAATGCAGTTGTGATGTACCTTTATATTGGCATCACTGGAAACAGCAGTCTCCCGCTCTAAAACAGTTAACCAAAGTCATTCTAGAACAGGCAGAACAATGTATGAATAATCCAGTTCATTAAACAGTTCTATGATGTCCTGTCGAATTCACAGAAATTGAATATCACATTATTGGGTTTTCCACTGCCCCATTAAATGAATATTAACTTTTTCACCCACGCCTGCAGTGGCTTTCTTCATCCCAAAATCTGAACGATTAATCACCGTGGTGGATTTCACATCGAGTAAATTAGGATTACCCTTGTTCGGTGTCAGCGTGGTATCGAATACCACTGGTCGAGTAACACCTCTTAGAGTAAGTTGACCCATGACCTGATAACGATTCGTACCATTTGGCTTAAACTGCGTACTTTTGAAATTGACTGTTTTATAGCGAGATGCATGAAACAGGTCCTCACCCATAATCATATTTTTAAGGCTGGGTTTGGAAACCTCCAAGCTATCCACCTGCATAGTGAACTCAGTAGATGATTGTTTTGGCTTATCGGGATCAAACTGCATGGTTGCCTTGAACTCTTGAAAATTTCCCTTTACCACATTCAAACCCAAGGAGTTAATGCTAAAGCCGACACTACTTTGAGGCGTCAATGTCCAGCTTTTAGCATACGCAGCCGATATACACATAGCAGATAGAGCGCCCGCATAAGCTATATGTTTCAGGAATAGATTCATTGTGTTCATCCTTAACAATCAAATGAACTCACTACCTTAAAACGGTTTCAGCCGAGATTTGTTTTATCATTTAGTTCAAACTTGTTGACCAATTGTTGATAAATCTCATTATTTTTAAATTTATGTAAAAATTCACTGGTGCCTAAAGGAAAAGCTGATTCCACCACTTCACCGCGATAATACGCTTCACGTAACGGGGTGGCTGAAATTGCACCCACCAAGCTATCGAGTTCCACCATTTCCCACTCTGGGAACAAACTTAAATAATAAGAAGATTCATCTTTAAAGTGTCCAATTAGACCAACTTTTGCTTCTGCTTCAACTACTTCAGACACCAGCGATTTCACCAGTTTTTGCCATTTTTCATCATTATAGACATCAATGACATGGACAAATTTAATGCGCTTCTGATCTGCTTCAGAAAAATTCGACAGGATCATTTCTTCACGTTCAGTGGCTAGAAATGGATTTTTAATATTGCGTTCTTGCTGTGCTGAGCCTAATGCCAGAATCACCTGCTGGCTCTGCTGCAAGGCAATTTTAATCGTTTGCATATGGGCCAGATGGAAAGGTTGAAAACGACCAATAAACACCAGGTAATCAAATTTATATTTCATAGCACATCTTACTTTTATGAACGCATCAGTTATGCCACAGGGAATTTTTTGCGACATAATAAGCGCCAATAAATTCATATTAATAAAGCAAGGATAGTACGATGACACTGAGCTGTATTCAACAACCGCATCAGCATTTAAATGCGAATTTAGACAATGGCGTACTGACCTTAGCCATTCACCGTCCTGAGGCAAAAAATGCGCTTTACGGCGAACTATATCTATGGATCGCACAGGCACTGGATGAAGCAGATCAGGATAGTAGTGTGCGTGTCGTGATTCTACGTGGTCAGGATGCAGACTTTAGTGCCGGCAATGACATGCAGGACTTCATGAAGTTTATTCAGACGCCTCTACAAGGTAAGGCTGGCAATACCCCTCCTTTTGTGCTGTTGAAGTCCGCTGCAAAATTTTCCAAGCCTCTAATTGCTGCCGTTCGTGGTGTAGCGATTGGGATCGGGGTAACGATTCTGCTGCATGCTGATCTGGTTTATAGTGACAATACTGCCCTGTTCCAAATTCCATTTGTTAGCCTTGGCCTGTCGCCTGAAGGCGCTTCAAGTAAACTGCTAGTACAACAAGCTGGCTATCATAAAGCAGCTGAGTTACTGCTTACTGCACAACGATTTAATAGTGAAAAAGCATTGGGTGCAGGTCTGGTAAATAGCATTGAGGAAGATGTCTATGCTGCTGCTGAAAAACAGGCACAAACTTTGGCTGCTTTACCACTTGCTTCCATTAAGCAGACCAAAGCATTAATGAAGCATAATCTGGCTGAAATTATCGAGTGTATTGATGATGAAGCTGAGATATTTATGAAACGTGTGGGTTCACCTGAAATGACGGAAGCCGTTCAGGCGTTTATGCAAAAACGGAAACCTGATTTCACACAATTCAACTAATTCTGAAACTTATCTTTTAATTGAGGCAGTTTAGACTGCCTCAATCTTTTATTTTTTTGAAAGAATCTAGCTTATGACTAATAAAAACTCCCAAACGACTTCTCAAACAACCGATAGTTCAAATCCTGAAAAGAAACGTTACTACGAACCTGCTCCTCAGGATATTGATGTAGACAATTTCCGCAAGGTCATCGAAAGCCGCCGTTCAGTGCGTAAATTTACCAAGAAGCCAATTCCTGCTGAAGTACTGGATGCCTGTCTGGATCTGGCCTTGCTGGCACCAAACTCCTCAAACCTGCAGCCGTGGACTTTTTATGTGGTGCAGAACCCATCCAAGAAAAAACGTCTGGTTAAAGCATGTATGAGCCAGCTTGCTGCTAAAACAGCTTCAGAGCTGATTGTCTGTGTGGCACGTACTGACCGTGTAGATGAAATGGCAAAACTGAATATCAGCGAGTTTCCATTTCCTGAGGCTCCACCAGCCATTAAAAAGTACTATAAGTACATTCCCTATAACTACAAGACCGGTTATTTGAATGCCTTTGGTAACTTTAAGAAAGTTGCTTTCAAAGTAGCTCGTACACTCGATAAACAAATGCCTGTTTCTGCATTTAGTCCTGCCGATGCCAAGCTATGGGCAAGTAAAACCACAGCATTGGCCTGTGAGAACCTGGTACTGGCTTTACGTGCTTATGGTTTTGATAGCTGTATGATGGAAGGTTTCGATGAACCGATGGTTCGTGAACTTCTAGACCTAAATGACCAGCAATATCCTGTGATGGTGATTGGTGCTGGTGAACGTGCCAAAGATGGTGTGTTCTTCCCGCAGTATCGTTTTGATCGAGAGCTGTTTATTCAGAAGGTTTGAGTTTAAAAATAGTATTTAAAGGATTTAAGAATATTAATTTACTTAATATTTGATGACATGGATGTCGCTTAATTAAGTATATTAGAAAAATCTAAATAATAATTTTATAGTTTTCTCATACAACGGCTTTGTTGCACAAAG